>NZ_CP031393.1:604888-907332 GCF_017161265.1 Treponema medium
AGCATGTTACCGGTACAGCGGAAAAGATTATCGTCAAGTTATATAACGGACATACCGCAGAAGGAAAACTGGTCGGCGGAGATCAGCGACGAGATATTGCACTGGTTTCATTTGAATCCACCGAAAAAGATATTGCTATTGCTGAATTGGGAAATTCCGATGCGGTAGAGGTTGGCGATATTGTCTTTGCTGTCGGTTCTCCGCTCGGATATGTTTCGACGGTTACCCGCGGTATGGTCAGCGCAGTCGGGCGGTCGGGCGGTCCGAATAATAACATCAACGACTTTATCCAAACCGATGCCGCCATCAATCAGGGAAACTCCGGCGGCCCGCTCGTCAATATCTATGGACAAGTTATCGGTATTAACACGTGGATTGCATCATCAAGCGGAGGGTCACAGGGACTTGGTTTTTCCATTCCGATCAACAACGTCAAAGGAGCAATCGACTCACTTATTTCCGACGGTAAATTGAAATATGGATGGGTTGGTGTCCAACTGACGAGCGCCGACGAAACGGTTATGAAAGCTCTGGGGCTCGGTGAAAAAACCGGCGCTTTGGCTATCGACATCTTCTTAGGGTCTCCTGCATTTAAAGGCGGCATCCGTCCGGGCGATTTTGTTGTTAAACTGAACGGTAAAGAAGTAAAGAGTGTCGATCAGCTGGTACGCGATGTCGGCGATCTCCGTAGCAACACTACCGCTGAATTTGTGGTTATCCGCGATGGCAAAGAACAAACATTCTCTGTAAAGATTGAAGAGCGGGATCAGAAAATCGTTACCGACTCGTCGAAATTATGGCCGGGATTTATCGGTTACGAACTCAGTGATGAAATACGCGATAAATTAAAGCTTGATAAAAAACAAACAGGCGTGCTGGTAACCAACATTACCAATAAAACGCCCGCCGTTATTATCGGGCTTAAATCAGGTGATATTATTACTGCGGTAAATGATGTACCGGTAACCAATATGCGCGAATTCTATCGTGAATTATCAAAGGTCAAAAAAGAAGTGTGGTTCGATGTACTGCGTGAAGGACAAACACTATCGACTTTACGCTATAAGTTTTAAGTTAAGATAAAAGCTGAAAATGAAAAGCGCCGATTAACCGTCAAGATTAATCGGCGCTTTTTTATTCGTACAGAGGGGTTAACCCCTTATTGCTGTGCAACGTATGCTCTGCGTCGGGGATGTTGGCTCGTAATATATTTGGTAAATATCGCAGAGAAACTCTAAAAAATGCAGTGTATAAAAGCTTTCCTGCCGTTTATTTCATCCGCATAGCAAAGACACCCTTCCAGTCTGCCGGAGGTGGAGAACTGCGATAATGAGCTATTCTGTCTAAGAAAACTTTTGCAGGTTGATCGTTATATTTTTCTACACATTCCATAAAATACTTTTCTGCGGTCTTCCATTTGCGTTGTCTATAATAGTCAAGTCCTGTTTCAAAAAGCTTTTTTAAATCATAAATTTTATCGCTGGTATTTTTTTTGGTTTCTTGCAAAACTTCAAAAATACGCACAACTTCTGTTTTCCCTTTTACTGTTATATAATCAAGTTCACGGCAAATAAATGCATTGTTCAAATTGTTGTAGACGGCTTCAGAAATAATAGTCTTTGATCCATATTGTTTATTCGCACCTTCAAGCCGTGCTGCCAAATTAACCGTATCGCCAATGGAAGTGAAATCTTTTCTTGTTTCGGAACCGACAGGGCCGAATATAACATAACCCGTATTTATACCGATACCGAGTGAAATTGTTTCTCGTCCTACTTTCATAGCTGCTTGGTGTTCACGATAAAGCGCTTCCCGTATTTCCATCGCTGCCTTACAAGCATTTATCTCTTTTCTTGGACCTGCAAAAAAAGCCATCATTTCGTCCCCGACATACTTATCAACATCACCACCGTTATCAAAAATAATTTTAGTTTCGATGTTAAGATAGCGATTTAACATCGATATAACCTCTCTTGCCGGCAATTTTTCACAAAGTTTCGTAAAGCCTCTAATATCGGTAAAAAGGAAACAAAGGTTCCGCGAGATACTTTTTGAACCGACATCTTTTTCTGCATTTCGAAGGGTATGGAACGAAATATATGGAAGCATACCACGCACAAGCGTAATAATATTTTTTATTTCCTTCGAAAGTGTTTTTATTTCATCGCGTGTTTTCAGATTATCTTCAAATACAAGTCTGTTTGCCTCAATCTTTGCATTACCCGAAAATATTTCGTTTAATATATTGGTCGTCTTTCTAATATTTACGCAAAGCTGAATAATAGGCTCGGCAATAAAATCGGCAAGGAAAAGCGTAATGATAATTGCAGCGTATGCAAAAACTGCTGCAAGCGCAAAGATAAATACTTTTGCTTGAAAATACGGACGCTCAAGTATTTCTTTCATATATGTTACAACGGCGAAACCAACCAGCCTTTGACCGTCTTTGCGCGAAAAGGTTATGGGATATATATATATACAGGAACCCTTTTCCGGTTTATAAATAGGCTGACTTCGAGTGAGTGTATTTTGAAAATGTTGTATGTAAAGAGCAGCTTCTTCCGCAGTAATGCGTTTTTCTTCTGCCGGTATATTACGCACCGCCCCCTGCTCCGTTGTATACGAGAATACATTGAAATCGGGAAGTACTGTAGTGTCATTAATCTTATCAAGAAACACCGGCTCGTTACTGTCTGTTGTAATAATATCTACACGGCGATGCGGAAATGGAGAAGATGCATTTGTCTTTTTTATGCCTTCAAGAAAGGCGCTTATTTTTGCATGAAGCCCATCTGAAAAATCATAAATGGCCGCAACCTGTTCGGCTTGATTCTTACCGGTTGTATTGACATTTTGCGTTAAAAGCAATTTGTAGTTCTTTAAATCCGTATAAATAAAGACAGAAATAATAACAATAATTGTGACAAGAATCACCGCTGCGATTTTATTTTTTAGATGCGTTTTCTTGTCAGGATCTTTTGCTCGCTCGATCAAATTTTGAACTTGATTTTTTATATTAAATTTTTTCCATTCCGATTGTTCGGCTATCGTTGTTCCCGATTTAGTGCTTACCTGTGGTTTATTCAGTTTATCCGTTTTTTCATCTTCCAAAATCAGCTGCTTGTATTCAGAGTACGCCTCATTATTTGCTTTTATCAAAGAAATCCCGCGACTGATTAAAAAGACATGAAAAATAAAAGCAGTAAAAAAAGCAATGTACACTAAAATACTTAACATCTGAAACCAGCGTATAGTGTTGGCAAATGTCATCATCCCCGAAATAGCAGCTGCAAGATAAAATGTTACTGCAACAAAAGCAGAAATAATAACAATATTCTGTGTTATTTTTTTATTAAAGATAGAAGTTAAAATAATGAGAAATGCTATGGGCAATAAAAAAAAGGAGAAACAGCTTATATAAAAAAAATGTAAATTCCTTTGTACTAACCCTGAGAATAGAACCGTAAACGGGTACAAGAGCTGCGGAGTTTGCTCATAATTGAGCAGATCCATTTTATCCATACCAAACGGCATGAACATCAATGCAGCCAAAATAACAAGGGAAACAATTTGCAGCATACAAGGGAATTTTGCTGTCTGTGTATGTACTGTTTCTAACTTTTCATCTTCAATTTCGCTCATCACAGTGTCCTATATTTTTAGAATAGCTTATAACCGGAAAGGACGTCTTTCAACGACCTGTCGATATATTAATGATTGCCTATAGTGTATATTCTCGGTATTTTTTGTCAAGGGAACGCCAGCGTGCCATGGTAAACGTATTAGGCGATTTTTTTAACAACCTCAATTATTTTGCTCTTTTGCTCTACTTTGCCTAATATGTTTACCCGTTTCATCTGCTAAAAAAATGTGCGATTTTTTTTAACAGCCCCGACGCGGCATGTGAGCATTGCTCAATGTTTTGCACAAAAGGAAGGTAACCGCTTAAATTCTGATACGGTTGCCTTAATTAGGAATTACGGCAGCTGCAGCATAATACATGCACCTTTCTCGTTGTTATTTTCGGCACGAATTGAACCGCCGAGCGCCTGCATTATGCTTGCCGCTATCGACAAGCCGAGCCCCGCGCCGCCTGCACCTCTCGTATGTGCGGCATCTCCGCGGTAAAAGCGCTCAAAGATATGCGGCAGTATATCTTGCGCAATTCCGGAGCCGTTATCCGAAATCGAGATAATATATGCGCCTTCCGACGCAGGCGCATCAGGAAGGCGCTCCGCTTCTAAAAGAGGTCGTATTGAAAGCTCAATATGCGCAGTTTCTCCGGCAAATTTTACGCTGTTGGAAATTATAATAGTGCATACTTGATGGAGCAGGGCTTCATCCGTATACAGGGTTGGCACCCCAATACTTTCGGTAAAGCTTACATTCGGTGCGTAGCTTTGTGTACTGTCGATAAGCCGCGTAAAAAATTCGGCAACGGGAACAGGCGTTTTATGAATCCGTATATGCCCGTTTTCGAGTCGGGTCATTTGCAGCAAATTTTCGATAATAGCTTCCATCGAATGTGCTTCGCGGATCAGTGCCGAAAGCGATTTTTCCAAACGGTCGGGCTCGTGCTTTCCCCAGCGGCGCAGCAGGTTCGCATGACCGAGTATCACCGCAAGCGGTGTTTTTAACTCGTGCGATACATCAGCCGTAAACCGGCGTTCCCGTTCAAAATCGGTTTGCAGGCGGGAAAGCAAATCGTTCAATGTTTTTGCAAGAACATCAAAGTCGTCGCCCCTATCCGTAACGGGAAGCCGGTCGGTTAAATTGGAGCCGCTAATGTTCTTTGCCGCATCGGTCATAGCGCGGACGCTTCGCATCGTATGTTTTGTCATAAAAAACACCGCGATGTACGAAAGCAGCAGCAACGGGACGGTAACGACAGCAAGGATGCTCGGTACACCGGAGATAATGGACTCCGACGTATCGGAATCCATATTCAACGCCGTCTGTATAACGTAATCGCCTCCCGCATGAACGGGTACTGCATAGTAGAGAATATTTAAATCGCCGTCGATAAAGTATTGTTTTGCCGTATAGCGTTCTGCACGGCGGGGTGTTACCGGCAGCATCGGTAAAAAGGGATCGTTCGTTGCAATCACTTCCTGCGTGCCGCTCTGATACACGGAAAACGTAATATAATACGGAAGATTCGCGTCGATTTCTTGTACACGGCCGTCCTTCAGCGCTTCGGCAATAGTCCGAGCGGCGGAAATGAGTTCGCGGTTTTGCTGCTGCCTAACGCCGGAGCGGAGCAGCACGATAATACCGGCGGAAAAAAGGGCAATCATCACGGCAAACAAAAGAGAGAAGCGAAGTGAAAGCTGCCGTACCGTCGATATGCGGAGCTTCCGTACCGGTGAATCAGATGCTTGCATTGCCGGTGTCCCGCATAACATAGCCGACGCCGCGTACCGTAGAGATGTACTCCTCACCGGTTCTGTCATCGATTTTTGCACGCAAATATCGCACATACACATCGACCGAATTTTCATCGATGTAATGATCTGCACCCCATACCGTATTGATGATGGTATCGCGGCTTAAAACGGTGTTCTTGTGTTCAAGCAATGTCTTCAACAAAAGGTATTCGGTTTTCGACAACATAACCCGTTCTTTGTTTACCGTTACTTCCATACTGTTCGGATTAAGTTCGATACCGCGCAGTTTTAACGGCGTTATTCCCTGTGCATTATTCCGGCGCATCACCGCCCTCATCCGCGCAAGCAGCTCTTCAATCTCAAACGGTTTTGCAAGATAGTCGTCCGCACCGGAATCAAGACCGCTCACCTTATCAAATGTATCCCCCCGCGCAGTGAGCATAATAACCGGCGTATTCGACGTTTTTCTGATTCGCCGCAACACTTCAAGTCCGTTCAGCTGGGGAAGCATAATGTCGAGCAGCACAACATCCGGCGCATTCTTTTCAAAAATGTCCAAAGCGGTTCTGCCGTCTGCGGCGTAGAGAATATCATATCCTTCGTGCGCAAGTTCAAGCTGTAAGAATTCTGCAATGCCCGAATCATCTTCAACGATTAATACCCGTACCATCAATCTTTTTCCTCAAAACGAACATACTCATAATGGTGATGATTATGAGTATGCATTTCTTCATGCATTTCCTTTGAAGGCTTTTGCGGCGGCATATTTAAAAATCTAAATGTATATTCTTTGTCGCGTTCGATATCATCAAAGTGCGAAAGATAGAGCGGAACATGATTAAAGCTTTTCGCTTCCGGTAAATCAATATAAAACGAACGATTTGGCATATCTTTTCCGCCAGATAAAAAAGAGTCTTGAATCAATAGTTTCATTTTATCACCTGCTTTATTAAAAGCCACCAGTGCATCGACCGCATCGGTAGGTAAAAATTGACCGTTTATACTGATATGTTTTTTTTGCAGTGTACGCGGATCGGCAGGCATATTGAATTTAATCTCTATTTCGATAATGCCGGAATGCTCGATTTCGGTTTCTATTTTTGTAACATAAAAAAGACCGTCGGCATTTGACATCCGCATACCGCGGTACGAAAATGTATGTTTAGCGTCCCTCGGTTTATCCGCAAAAAGTGCACTGTGCATAATCAAAAAGATAAATACCGATATGATAGAGACACTCAATGTCTTACGGGTAGTCATAACCGTATCATACCGTATTCTTTCCGTTTTGTGTCAAAATTCCCGATTAAAATATTTTAATCTTTTTCCAATGCAGGCTTCATGATACGGCAAACACAATACGGTATAGTCGTGCACAGACGGTGTGAAAACTTAAACAACCGTACTTCATTTTTAGGAGTATACAAATGAACAAACAAATGGTAAAAAAGGCTGCGGCATTCGGTATCGTTGCGGTATTATCGGTAGGAGCCGTTTTTGCAAAACCGCACCAATCGAATTCAAAAGATTGGAAACATCATAATGATGCAGGGGCTAAAGAATGTCCGATGCCGCATAACGGTAAAGGTGCAGAGTTCAACGAATGCCAAATGCAACCTGACGGCAAAGGCGGAGAGTTCAACCGGCGCCCGATGATGAATGATGCTGCTGCACAAACGGGGAATTCGGTTATGGGTAAATGGATTGCCCGCGATGAAAATAAAGCTGTCAAGGTTGAGTTTGACCGCGACGGCAGTATGGAAATCGAATGGCTGCAAGGCTTTACTTCATCGACGGAGTGGGAAGGTTTCTGGACGTCTACGGATACCGAAATCACCTTTACCGTAAGAAGTAAAGAAACCGAAACATGGACAAATGGTGCCAAAAAGGAAATCCGCGAAAGCATGAATACAGTATGGAAGCTTCAATACACTCGCAACGATGATAATACGCTCTCACTGACCGGCAGCGACTTACCCAAAGAGCTGGCAAACCTTACCTTGTCTCGGCAGGGGCGCTAACACCAACGAAGCGCAGGGTAAACGCATCAGATGCGTGTTTAATATTCCCGCAGAAAAAGTGGAGCTGTTCAACCAGCATTGAACCTCTTTGCGGTTCAAATGGTTGCTCAACCTCTCATTCTGCGACATCGGATCTATCTGTCTGATGCGTTTGCCCTGCCGCCGTAAAAAATTACACAAAATTTTATTCAAAATTTTGTGTATAAGAGAGACGCTGCTTAAATACCCGTGCCCGTCTTCCGCATATCCTGAATAACCATTTGAGGTACCGTATTGCCGTTAAAGGTATTCCGGCTTAGTGTGAATACGGCATCGATATTGTCGCCGATCTTAAATTCAACATTCAATTTATCCGCTGCCTGCCAATACACCGCTGTCCATTTATATGTTCCGCAATCGAACGTAAGACGCAAATGCTGCGGTTGGGTTTTCCCCATAATTGAGGCGGCGGTTAGTTTGATTCCTTTAGCGGCAAATTGCAGCGCCGGAAACCCTTCGCCGTAGGGTTCAAAGGTGTCGAGCACGGTTAAAAGATCAGGCGTTAAATAATCATGAGGGAGTTCCGCATCGATGGAAAGCGAAGGATTTTCGGAGTTTTCGTCAAATTCGATAGCCGCGGTAAATTCCTGAACTTTCTTTAAAAACGGCGCAAGTTTTTCCTGCATTAAGCTGAATCCTGCCGCAAATGCATGTCCGCCATAGTCGAGGAAAAAATCGGGATATGCTTCCGGCAAAGAAAGCACCCGATAGCCGCGGGCGGAACGAAGCGAGCCGACTGCGGTTCCGTCTTCCATAAGACAGATAACCATACTCGGCACGTTAAACTTATCTGCAAGCCGGTTTGAAAGGATACCGGTAATACCGCGATGGATTTTATCGCTTACGACAACGGTGAGTTTTCCTCGGTATTTTGCAAGACTTTCCCGCGCAATCGGTTCGGCAATTGCCCAGCCGGCCTTTCCGAGTTCTTTCCGCTCCTCGTTCATCGCAATAACCGCATCTGCAAGTTCATTGCGTACCGCTGCATTTTGCTCAAGGAAGAGCCGAATTGCTGTTTCCGGTTTACCCATCCGTCCGGTTGCATTGATAACGGGCGTAATATTCCATGCAATATCGTTGGTGCCGATATGCTTACCGATAAGCCCCTGTTTTATCATCAACTCGGAAAGACCGGCACGCGGCGCGGCATTGATGGCTGCTAAGCCTTGCTTTACCAATATCCGGTTTTCTCCGGTCAGCTGCATCAAGTCTGCAAGCAGCGAAAGCGCGACAAGTTGTAATTCACGCTTTTCTTTTTCACCGTATATGTTATGCGCTTGTTGAACAAGCGTAATAAAGATATTGAAAAAGCCGTCGAGTTCGGACATCGGCGTGTCGTTGTACTTGCCAATCCGCGATAAATTCTTTAACCGCAAAAGGCTCATCTCGGCAAGCTGAGGCGCAAATTTTGCGCATTCGAGTCTAAAATCACTCACATAAAACTCAACCGACTTACCGAACACTTTTTCCAGCTGCTTGAGCTGCAGCTCTTTATCCCAGACAAAAATCTGCTGCCCCTGCAAAAATCTGCCGAGCCGAGTATCTGAAAACGGAACCATACCGGGGATAATCGTTTCCGTGATTCGAGCTGTTTCAACCAAATTGACGGTATGGATCGCTTCCACTGCAAAGGCATCGTTAACGGGGCGGACATTCAACAGGCAAATCTGCTGTTTATAAATATCGAGGAGCCCGAAGCGCAGCGCGGTAACAACTTTCCACGCCGTAGCGCATCCGGAAAGATGTTCGTTAGGATAGCCCGACCCCGGCACCTTACAGTTAATGATGACTGCGGCATCGGGAAGCGTATCCTGCGGGGTGTGATGATCGATGACGATAACATCAATTCCTTTCTCCGCAGCATAGGCGACTTCTTGAATATTGGAAATACCGCAGTCTACGGTAATGATGAGGGTACCGCCGTCGGCTTCATGCGCATCAACCGCTTCGCAGGAAAGTCCGTACGGTTCGTCGCCGGTGGGAATACGCCATGTCGTCGGGATGCCTAAATCGGTAAGCGCCTCGTAGAGCACGGTAACGGCAGTAATCCCGTCCACATCACGGTCTCCGAAAATAAGTACCCGCTCACCTTCTTCCTTTGCATCGAGGATCCGGTCAACGGCATCCTCCATATTTACAAAAAGAAAGGGATTGTACACATAGCGCAGATCGTTTTCAAGGTGAAAAAACGCCTCGCGCCCTTCGGCAATACCGCGCCGCAGCAAAATAGACGCAACGAGCGGAGTGCAGCCGTATTGCTGCGCCATGGAGCGGACAACACTCGGGTCTATATCTTTTTTTTCCCAATTCACTGTATGGTACCGGAAGCGCGGCTATAAATCGGCCGCAGAGATTTCTTTGAACACTAACGGACGCATTTGCGGCTTCTCCGCTGCATACCGTATCGCTGTTTTGATCATATCGGAAGCAGCCGGAAGGCACTCCGCATCCTTACCGTACACGTCCATGATGAGGTCGCCTTTTTTTACGGCATCGCCTGCGTGCTTATGCAGAATCATACCGGCATCGGGACACACCGCATCGGTAGTTTTATTGCGGCCGACCCCAAGATTAACTCCGGCAATACCGATTTTGAACGCATCGATATCCGCGATAAAGCCGTCCTGTTCCGCTTTAATGTGGCAGGTGTGCGGGCTGCGGCGCTTTCCGCATTCGGCCACAAACTGCTCTGCATTGCCGCCTTGCAGCGTAATGTTTTCTAAAAACAGCTCAAGCGCTTTGCCGCTGCGAAGCGCCTCTTGCGCTTTTTGAATTCCTTCTTCTTTTGATGCAGCCTTATGACCAAGCACGAGCATCCAGCCTGCAAGCTGTAATGTTAAGTTGGTTACATCCTCAGACCCTGTGCCTTTCAGAACATTGTAGGTTTCTTCCATTTCCAAGAAGTTACCGACTGCATTTCCTAAAGGCTCATACATATTGGTTATCATCGCGATAACTTTTTTACCCATCGCGGTGCCGGTACCGACAAGGCTCTTTGCGAGCGCTTCAGCTTCGGGCAGCGTTTTCATAAAGGCGCCGCTTCCGCATTTGACATCGAATACCAGCGCTTCGGCGCCTTCGGCAACCTTCTTGGAGAGAATACTCGCCGTAATGAGCGGCACCGATTCGACGGTTGCGGTAACATCGCGTAAGGCATAAATCAGCCGGTCGGCAGGGACAATCTCTTTTGTCTGCCCCGTCATTGCAAAACCGGTTTTTTTAATATAATTTCGGAATTGTTCAACGGAAAGGCCGGTCTTATATCCGGTAATCGATTCAAGTTTATCGAGCGTACCGCCGGTGTGCCCGAGTGCGCGGCCGCTCATCATCGGAACCTTCACCCCGCAGGCAGCTACGATAGGTGCAAGCGGCAGAGAAAGCTTATCTCCGACACCGCCGGTGGAGTGTTTATCGACAAAGGGGCCTTCAATCCCCGACAAGTCCATGACTGCCCCGGAATGCAGCATGACGTCGGTAAGAACGGCGGTTTCATCAAATGTCATACCGTTAAAGTAAACCGCCATCAGCCATGCGGCCATTTGATAGTCGGGAATCTCTCCGGCCACATATCCGTTCACTAAAAAGGCAATTTCTTCCCGAGAGAGCGTTCCTGCGCCGGTTTCTCTAAACCCGCGCTTTTTCATAATGATATCAACTGCACGCATGTTTTTCTTCCTTACATAAAAAGGTACCGGAATCGATAAACACCGGAATATTCGCTATAGAGCACAGGGCTTTCCCAAAAGGTTGTTACTTTCGGACTCGCCCCGTGTATCTTTAGGGCATCTCTAAAAACTCGGTTAGATTTGCTTCGCATCCTTTGAAATAGAGATGCCCGACGATTTTTAATTGAATGCTTTTCGCCACGCGGCGGGATTGCCCGGGCCAACCCACTTATTGAGGGCAAAACCGTTCCGTAGGCTTAACGTAATAAATTTCTTTGCGCGGAGAGCGGCTTCATAGGGTTCAAGCCCGAAGCCTAAACCCGCAGTAATTGCAGCAGCAACGGTACAACCGCAGCCGTGAGTCCATTCGGTTTTAATCAGCTCAGCTTCGAGATATTGGAAATCCTTACCATCGTAGAAAACATCGATGGAGGTCTCCGCATCTTTCAATTTTGAACCGCCTTTAATGAATACATACGGTGCTCCCATATCATAAATCCGTTTTGCGGCATCTTTAATTTCTTCTAACGTTGAAGGCGTATCAACATGGGCAATCTGACCGGCCTCAAACACATTCGGCGTAATAATCTTTGCAAGCGGCAACAGTTTTTTAATCAACAGCTCATTGATTTCGGGATTAAGCGGCAAATTTCCGCCTTTACAGATCATCACCGGATCAAGAACATAGTTTTCTACCTTATATTTACCGAGATACTCGGCAGCAAGTTCGATTGCATAAGGGGTTGCCAACATTCCCGTTTTTGCCGCATCAACGCCGACGCCGGTAAAAATGGTTTCGAGCTGAGCACGCAACGAATCTTCGCCGATCGGGAACACTTCATGGCTCCAATCTTTGTGGGGATTCATGGTAGCAACCAAAGTAATCGCTGCCATACCATATCCGCCATACTCCTGAAATGTTTTTAAATCTGCCTCAAGCCCTGCTCCTCCTGATGCGTCGGAACCGGCAATCGTCGCTAATTTTACCATTTTATACTCCTCAATTATGAAAATATCTACGAGTGAGAACTATATCACATTTACCCGTTAAGTCAAGATCAACGATGGATCATTGCGGGATAGCCCTCTGGTATCTTCTTAGGCTTTTCGGTATAATTACCGATACATTCCATAAGACAAGGCGCCTCTAAAAACTCGGTTAGATTTTTAGAGGTGCTCGGCTATTTGTTTTCTTACTACGCCTTACCGTTAAGGAGTGTAAAATAAAAGTCGTACAAATAGCACGGCTTTTATTTACCCAAGTTTGATGAAACGCAAACTTGTATATCATCTGCACGTTCTCACTTCGTTGCGAACATGCGTAAAAAGTCAATCGAAAGTTGGTATTTTCTTCTTGACTTTTTATGGGAGGATCTTGGATGAAAAAAACATTATTATCGTTTATATTATTTTGCTTACTCATAGTCGCTGCGGGCTGTAAAACAGCTCCGACAGATAAAACACCGGAACCGACGCCCGTAGAAACGGCAAAAGCGTCTGACTCGGACGTACAAACTGAAAACAAATCAGAGACAATGCAAAACTCGACTACTACGGCTATGCCTTCCAATTCAGAAACAGTCGAACCTAAAAAAGCCGAGCCTCAAAAAGCTGAAACAAAAACGCCTACGTCGACGCAAGCGCCCGCTCAGAAGGTAACACCTCGAAAGACTACAGCTCAATCGGGAAGCACTGCTAAAAACATGCCTCAAGCAAAAAACAGTCAGACAAAGCCCGCTAAACAGGGTTCGGCACAGCAGAAAACTGCGAAGTCAAATACACCCGGTGCATCGGCTAAAAAAACTGACACGTCTAAGCAATCGGCAACGACTACGCCCTCAAAAGCTCCGGCGAAAAAATCTGTTCAGAAAGAAACACCACAAAAGACTACTGCACAATCGGGAAGCGCTTCTAAAAATAAAACCGCTACTCAAGCAAAAAATACTCAGGCAAAGCCCGCTAAACAAGAACCGACACAACAAAAAACAGCGAAGTCTAAAGCAACCGCAAAAAATAATAAGCAATCTGCATCTCCGGAAGCGGCCAAAAAAGAAACGTCTAAATCGGTATCTGCCAAGCAGGGTACTGCCGATAAAGCAGCTCCTGCAAAACAGCCGGAAAGCAAAAAAGCCGAAGCTAAAACAAAAGAAACAGCTGCTCAAACCGCAGCAGCTCAAATTACCGATATTTCATGGATGATTGAGCAGGCTGATGCATCTTTTGTTTCCAAACAGCATAAAGGTAAGGGAAAAATATTTGTTACTATGCTTGCAAAATACAAAGGCGATCTAACAGCTCAAGATTTTAAGGAAGCCTTTTTTGCATCACCCGCTGATGTATGGGGTATTGATGAACAAAGTGCAAAAGGGCTGATGGAAATTAACAAAAAAGAGAAACTATTGATGCTGAAACATCTTTCTTCAGGTGAAGGTGAAGGAGCGGCTGCTCTTGGAAAGTGGTTCGCATCGGTTACCCTTGCAGGACAAAAGCCATTTGAAAAAGAATTGAATGTAACTGGAATCGGCGGTAAAACCGTTATGGAAAAGAAGGCTACTAAAGAGACGGCAAAGAAAAAGGTTACCCCGCTTATTGTACCCACTGCCAAAGCGGAAAACGAACAGCAAGCACTAACAATGCCGGTTATACAATCCGTTTCCCGCGACGCCGATACAATAGAGATTATCTTTTCCATTAATGATTCACGGGTTAAAAACGCTTATTTCTATTTTGACGTACCGGGAGAAGAATACTATCGCGATTCAGGTTCAATGATCGATGCAACAGGAAAGCCGGTAAACGGATGCCGCTCGTTCTCTACCGATGGAAGAAAATGCCAGTATGTACTCCGCAAAGATGCAACCAATAAAGACTGGTTCGGCAAGGCAACCCAGTGCTTCCTCGTCGTTTCCGATGTAAACCGTGTCGCCTCTCCTTGGGAAGAACGCCACCGCACTATCAGCGCCGCATCGCGCATCACAAAATAGCGACTATGGCGGGGTAAACACATCAGACGCTTTTTTGAATACCCCGCCATCACATGGCGGAATTCATACGGAATATATGGATTATATAGCATTGCTCAGAGGTATCAATGTTGGAAACTCAGTAAAAATTAACATGAAAGAATTGAGAACATTATTTGAGCGATGTGGTTTTTCAAATGTTTTAACATATATCAATTCCGGAAATGTCATTTTTAAATCAAATGACACGAAAAATAGTATCAGAGAGAATATTGAAAAAGTATTACATATAACGACTAGGAATGAAGTAAAAGTATTAGTAAAGACGAAAAGTGAGATGGTAAAAATAGCAAATAGCATCCCTAGTGAGTGGCAAAATAATGATGCTCAAAAGACCGATGTAGCGTATTTATTTGAATCAATAGATAATGAAAACATAATAAATGAATTACCAATAAAAAAGGAATATATACAATTAATATATGTTAAGGGTGCGTTAATCTGGAATGTTCGGCGAGAAGATTATAATAAAAGCCATTTAAATAAAATAATATCACATAAAGTATATAAAGATATGACCATACGAAATGTTAATACGGCTCGATATCTTGCATCGTACTAATAAAAAAAATTATCTAGCATTTGCTTCAACCTGACATTACTTCGCAAGGTAGGCGAAAGGTATTGTTAGGTTGATTAACTAAAATATAATTAATGAATTTATGTTGGAGGGGGACTGATGAAAAAATCCGATTCTGAAAATATCATACCTTTTATTCTTTCCGTAACGGCATTTCATGTTATCACTTATTTTATCGCCGGAATTATTGCATCAAGCGTTTTTAATTATAAACAATTATTCGCTCTGCCGATAATAGCCGATTATTTTAAACCGACTGAATCACAAACGGTTTATTTAGGGCCTTTAATACAAATTATTCGCGGATTGCTATTCGGTCTGGTATTATTACCTTTTCGTCAATTTCTAAAAGCCAATAAAAACGGTTGGCTCTTGCTATGGTCGGTTTTTCTGGTGTTTGGAATTATTAATACACCCGCTGCTTCACCTGCATCAATCGAAGGAATAATCTATACAAAACTTCCGCTATGGTTTCATCTGATTGGTATGCCGGAAATTGTTCTTCAAACATTGGTATTCAGTCTGCTGGTACATAGAAAATTATGTCCGGAAAACTATCGAGTACCCAAATATCTAACTGCCGTTATTGACTCCTTTGCAGCAACATGTATCTCTTTTTTCGGCTATACTATTATTTCGATACTATTTGCCTTTGCAGCAAAAGCGGACATCGATCAAACCGAAGTAAATATCAAGGTATTAGGGCAATTTATTGCGCCGTTGGCGGCAACCTTTATTTGTGCAATGACAGGAACCGGTAAAATTATTTTAAAACATTTTGTTTTATATGCGGTATCTGCTTTATCGATTTTGATCTACGGAAAAACAATTTTAGCTTCGGCTGAATTACTATATGCTCTATCGGCGCCGATATTACCGGTAACAATCTCATTTTTATTAATGAATCGAAAAAGGAAAAACGGTGATGTTTTGAAAAAGCAACCCAACACCGACTAACTTGTCAACAGAGCAATCCTCATTGTAGGCAGCGAAGAACATCCGCCTGTCGCCAACGCTTTTGGAAATAGCCTGTTGAGCAGTTATACATCCTTGTCCATTCTGATACGTTGAGGACACTTTTTTACTGTATGACGCAGTAGATGCACCGTATATTTCAAAAGGTGTTACTAGGGTAGGTACGCCGTATTGATATTCCTCAACGCATCGAAGAGCTTACGCTTTAACTCATAGTTGCCGTCTGTCAGCTTATCCAAGCGGGAACGAGCGGTTTTTCTGCCTGAATTATCCTGATAGCTGCATGTACAGGTAGAAGAAATATACCCCTGCATTTCTGCATGACGGATAATCATCGGAATGTCGGCAAGGCAGAGCGGGCGGATAAAGGTCAATGGGAATTTATCGAACTTCAGTACCGGAGGCATCGCTGCAAGCTCTCCTTTCGTCAGCGCATTCATCAGCGCCGTTTCGAGGATATCGTCCAAATGGTGGCCGAGCGCAATTTTATTAAAACCGTGCTCCTGCGCGTATTTGCTCAGCTCCAACCGGCGCTGACTGGAACACCACCAGCAGTTCATCTTTTTGCCGGTTTTAAGCCGCTCAAGCACCGAAATGGTTTTAACGGTTAAATCAATTCCCCAGCTTTTAAAACGCTTCGCCAATTCAGGCGCGAACGCTGAGCCGATATCCGTGGCGATATGAAGTGCGGCGGCTTCAAAAACCGGATGCCGGCGATGGAGCCGTGCTGCAAAATACTCCGTAAGGGCGGTCGAATCCTTTCCGCCGGAAGCGGCAATTAAAATCCGATCGCCGGCTTCTATCATATTATATTCGGAAACAGCCTTATCGATTGTTCTAAACAGTTTTGGATTTGCCATAGAGAATAGCAGAAAATGCAAAAGCCTATTACCGCTGCCGGTACAAAATACGGCTTGGCATCATTGATGCCCGTTTGCACCGGCGTCTATATAGCTGTAGAGCGTGTACTTAGAAATGCCGAAATAGTTTGAAATCTTATCGCCGGATTTTGTAATTAAAAAAGCGCCGGATCCATTCAAAAACTTAATTGCTGTGATTTTGTCTTCTTTATTCATCAATGCAACCGGCTTACCTACAATACGGACAGACTGTTCGATAAGTTCGTCCAATAGATCGTTGACATTCTGCGGAATATTTTCAGGTTCATTTTTAGCACTGATAGGCGAAATCAGCTGCTGCAACACGTTCTCTGCCATCTGCATCGGTGTAATATCAAGATTAATCGAAAACACTGCCTCGATTGCATTATTTTCGCCTCTGATAAACATACTGCTCGATTTAAGAATGCGCCCATCCTTCGTTTTTGTCAGATAACTGAGCTTATCTTCCAGCGTTTTATGATCGCTATGCAACGCCTCAAGCACTACATGAGACGGCCCGTCGCCAATTTTCCGCATCGTAACAGTACCGTTTTCTATAATGACAATTGAACTATTGGTATAGTCGGCGGTGAGATCATGCACAAGTACTTCACAATTATTACCGAAGTGAACCGCAATACCATGTGCGATTTGCTGCAGCATCGCAAGAGTGTGTTTGGACATCATATCGTGTAATTCCTTTTATCTCTCATTATTTTTTTAACTGAACATCATTTTGCAACTTATGTATTGCCTGATTGAGTTGCTGCACCGCGGGGTTTTGAGGATCCGCTTCAATCGCCTTTTGTAGATATCCGACGACCGTTTCCGTATCGGCACTTCCCGTCATTAAATAGGAATAAGCTGTTAAATACCATGCAAGCTGCAATTCGGCAGGAGAAAGCTCTCCCATTTCAGCAGCGGCTTTATATTCATCGCCGGCTTTAAGATAATTCCCCTGCTGCGCAAAGCTCTTTGCCCGTATGTCCGCACTCATCAATACATATTTGCCTTTTAATCCCGATTGATTATGAGGATCAAGCGCCGGTACTTGCATCCGTAACGAATCATAGCGGTGCGCTTCCGGATTGCCGACCGTATTTAAAAAGTCATTAATTGCCTGCGCTTTTTTCACGCCTTTTGTGTGACTGATACGCTTTCGGGCTTCAACTACGTCTGTCCGCTGCGCAGTCAACGCTTTAATTTTTTCGATCAGCTGAGCTTCGGTTTTTATATCCGCTTCTATAACGGCAGATGCATACATATCCTGTTCGGCTGTTTGCAGCACGATAAAAGGGACATCAGGTACTGCATATTCCGAAAACAACAGATAGTTCTTTTGCGCAGCCTCCCGTTCATTCTCCGAAGGATTATGTAATAAGTCGATAAAACGGGCGGCATAGCTCTTTGCTAGTTCCGTTTTGCATGATTCGGTAAGAATATTTTTTGAAAAATCTTCCGCTTCCTTTGACCAATCTGAACCGGTAAAGATAAGTAGTATGTCCTTATCGGAATTTCGAACAGCGGATGAGCCGTTTTTCCCTGCGGATGAAGTAGAAACGCAGCTGCTCATCATCAAGCCAAAGCAGAAGCCGATACATAATAATCCATATCGATATAATTTTTGCATAGAACGATTATAGCACTAAATTAACAAATCGCAAAGAGATTTTTTTAGGCAGTATCAGAGGTAGAGGTACCGTTTTACTCCATGATAGTGATTTCGACACGCCGGTTTAGTGCGCGTTCCGCTTCGGTTGTATTCGATGCGATCGGCTTTGAACCACCTGCTCCGCTATAGATGAATACTCCCGCAGGAATACCGCGTTTGGTCAATTCATCGACTACCGTTTTTGCCCGCCGGAGGGACAGCCCGTGTTGGGTGCTTTTGTCGCCGACATCAGCAGTATGGCCTTCAACAAAAAGGTTTTTAAAGGTAAGCGTTTTTAATACGGCGGCTATTTCATCGAGTTTTTTATCCTCTCCATGTAATAACTCCGCCTTATCCGCAACGAAATGTAAATTTTTTAAATTTAATAGAATACCGCGCGGTGTTTCCTGCACATTAAAAATACCGCCTCCCTTATCTTTTATGCGCTCCTTGTTTGAGTTCTCTGTTTTTACCGGATTCTTGGAGCGTTCAAGTAGTGCCGTTGTCGGTACGGAACCGCCGTTATAAACGGTATGCTGCCCGTAATCGTAAAAGTGCAGTAAAAAGCCGCGCTGCCGAATCGTTTCAGCATCCTTATAGAAAAATGTTTCATCGATTTTTTCCCGAATAAAGAGCGGGCGGTTCCGACCATCCAGATAAATATCCGCCGTTCTGCTCCCTTCCGAACGAAGCATATCAGCATCCCCTAAATGATCTTCACCGTGGTACCGCAAGGCGAACACAGCCCTTACATAATGAGTATCGGTTCCATTGTATTTCTTTTTGCCGATGTATTGGTATTCAGCCAACACCGGTATTCTCGTAGGATTTTTCCCTTGCTGCGGGCACACTACGATAGTGCTTTCAGCTGTCCATTTTTTCCCGCTATCTTGTTGGTCAAGCCGCTGTACAGGACTTGCCGGAAAATTCCGCAGCAGCGGGTAGCCGGTATCTTGTGTAAAGTGAAGGGCTGCTATCTTTGTGCCGTCCGTTCCCCGATGAGCCGACTGCGTAAAAGCAATCGGTCTGATTTCATCAAGTTTTTTTGCTGTGCCAACCATATTCTTGCGGGTTTCTTCCAGCACAAAGGCTTCTCCTTCATACCGATAGACCGGCTCATTATTATAAACGGCAGCTTTTTCATCACGGTAGATATAGGCTTCCCGATAGGTAAGCCCCGCATAAGTATCGTTTTTATAAACCGAATAGTCGGCGCGCTCTGAAATGGTAATTCTTCCGTTCTCTGTAAACGCAATGACCGGAATCAATACACAGACAATAGATAGTATCGTTCGTTTCACTCAGTTCTCCTCTAAAAAGCGCTGACAGCACCGGCTTTTATCCGATAAGACCCTCTAAAAACTTCGGTTTTTAGAGGATTTAGTTACGATGTTTAAAATTAAGTTATGATTGTATAAAGACTTAATTTTAAACTCGTCGGGCATCTCTAAAAGCTAACCGAGTTTTTAGAGATGCCCATGTGTCTTTTATTATCATCGTCAAATACAAAGAAGATAATTACCGCCTCTACCATGGTTGCAGGTTCCGGGATGTGTTACGGCAACCGTATTCCTCAATATTTTCTTCGAGCAATCCGGCCGCTCTTTTTAGAAAACAAAATGAAGCCGTATTTACCTCACGTATAAATTTAACAAAAGCCTTGACACCCTATTGGATAGGGTTTATATTTAAAACATGACAAGAGAATTCATCATTACAAAAGAATTCGATCGTATGTGGAAACTGATCGGCTTAGATGATAATGATTTGTGCTCTTTAGAAATTTATCTCTGTAAAAATCCGAATGTCGGTGCTGTAATGGAAGGTACCGGTGGAATAAGAAAATTGCGCTGGGCTTTGGATGGAAAAGGAAAAAGCGGTGGAGCAAGAATAATTTATTTTGATATAGTTTTTTCAAAACATATATATTTACTTACTGCTTTTCCTAAAAATGTAAAAGAAAACCTCAGTAAAGAAGAAAGAAATCAGATGAAGCATTTAGTAACTGCTATAAAAAATGCAGAAAAGGAGGTGCCCCATGGAAGAAGTTAATGTGTTTGAAAGTATTATGAATGGACTTTCAGAAAGTCTTGAGTATGCAAAAGGAAAACCCAATAAGGCGCGAAAAATATCCATAACTATTGCAGACTTACCTTCATATCATTGTAAAGAAATAAAGCAGATTAGAGAGGAGCTAAATCTTACACAGAAAAATTTTGCTTTTGTACTTGGCGTATCTCCAAAGACAGTAGAGGCTTGGGAAGCAGGTAGAAATGTACCGCAGGGTATGGCTCAAAGATTTTTACAGCTGCTTCAATTGGGCGGAAAAAAAATGCTGCAGGATTTTAAGGTCATTGATTTTGCAAGATAGTTTGATTGCTTTAGAAGTAAACGGTATCAGCGATTATCTCTGTTGATTTTACCGCTAAAATCGGTACAATCGGCATAGCTACAACTTTGAGGTTTCTATGATTCTGTTTATCTCCTTTCTTATCATTTTGGCTATGCTTTCAACCAAAATCAGCGATAAATTCGGGCTGCCGCTCCTTATCGGCTTTATTCTTATCGGTGTTCTGGTTGGCAGTGATGTCTTAAATCTATTTTATTTTGATAATGCACTTTTAACCAAAAAAATTGCTGATATTCTATTGATCTTTATTATTTTTGACGGCGGTTTTTGCATTTCGAAAGATACGTTTCACAAAGTTGCCGGACCATCGATGACGCTTGCGATACTCGGCGTTGCGCTTACTTCGGCAACACTCGGGTTCTTAATTCACTTCGTCCTTAAATTCGATTTAGCATACTCAATGTTGATTTCTTCTATTATTTCTTCCACTGATGCTGCCGGTGTTTTTATGATTACCAAATCAAACCCGATTAAGGATAAACTTGCGGCAACGCTCAATGTTGAATCCGCAGCAAACGACCCGATGGCGATTTTGCTGACCCTCACCTTTGTGCATATTGCAACCGGAGCATTTGATACCCCTGCCTTGGCTGTTGCACGGCTCATTTGGCAGTTTGTCGGCGGCATTATTATCGGTTACTTTGCCTTTCAAATTTCGGTATGGCTGTTTAACCGATTGCAGTCAGATAATAGAGGAAATTATAACGTTTTGATGCTGGGTTGCGTACTGCTTGGATACGGTGCAGCGGAGTTTTGCCAAGCAAACGGGATTATCGCAGTATTCTTCATGGGCTACTGGATCGGCAATACTGCTTTTCCTGCAAAGCGCAGCGTCGGAAGCTTCCTTGAAAGCGTTTCTACTATTTTTAATATCACGCTCTTTATTATGCTCGGACTTTTGTCGTTTCCCCATCGGTTTGTCCATATCTGGAAAGAAGCGCTCATCATTGTCGGCATTATGATGTTTATCGCACGGCCGCTTGCCGTATTGATTTCTACGTTTCCGTTTCAATATACACAGAAAGAAAAATTCTTTTTAATGTGGGGAGGCATCAAAGGTGCAGTTCCCATTGTTCTTGCAACCTACCCGCTTGCGAACGGGTTGGACGAGAACGGCTTTATCTTTGATACCATCTTCTTTACCGTTTTTCTTTCCTGTATTATTCAAGGAACCACGCTTGCGCCGCTTGCACGGCTCTTAAAGTTTACCGACCCAAAGAAACCGGAGTCTCTGTATTCGGTCGAGCTGTACTCGCTTAAAGCAAGCGACATTGATATTTTTGATATTTATATTGAAGATCATTCCGGCAGTATCGGTCAAAAAATCAGCAGCCTCCATCTGGATAAGGACACGCTTATCAGTTCAATTGTGCGGGAGGGTAAAATCATATTTCCTAAGGGCGATACCGTTATTCAAAAAAACGATATTCTGTATGTGCTCGCTCATTCGGCAAAAATAAAGGAAATTACAAACAAGCTCAACGAACCGAGTGAGTAAAACGCTGCAGAGTGTGAACAGCCTTCATTATTCTGAGGGATACTTAAAAATGCTTTTGGTTCGATTACCCTGTATACTCAAATATTGTTCAACACCGATAAAACGGATATAGTAAATCCATCAATTTATACTTGCGAATTACGTAAGGAGAAGCCACCATGAACGAAAATAAATTAAAGATTATCGGTTGGATAGGAACGGCACTGTCGGTTACTATGTACATATCCTATATCCCTCAGATTATGAATAACTTGAGTGGAAATAAAACCGTTTTTATTCAGCCTTTAGCGGCAGCAGTTAATTGTACAATATGGGTCTTATACGCATTGCTGAAAGATAAAAGGGATTATCCACTTGCGGCAGCAAACGCGCCCGGGATTATTTTCGGGTTGATAGCAACAATTACCGCTTTTTAAGCGCCGCTCATTTTTAACTAAAGCACTGAAAATGGCATAGTGCATATCTAAAAATCTCATCAGTTTTTAGATATGCACTGCGAGTTTCTAATCAACAACCCCGACGCAGAGCGTTGCCGAGAAACGGCGGGTATTAAACCCGCCGCACGAATAAGCCTATAAATATACAGAACTTATTAGAAACACAGCAAATTACATTTTTTACTTCTTCAGGTCGTGGATATTGATAGATTTAATGTTCGGGGTTCTGCCGTCTGCAGAGGTCGGAATCTTGATAGTTCCTGCTCTGATCTCATCCAAAATCTTGTCTTTTCCCTCAACATTCGGATCAAAACCGATAATCTTCCAGTTGTAATTCACCTTAGGAGTAATAACGCCCTTATCGACTTTCTTTACATACGCACCAATCAGATCGCGGATGCGTCCTGCATCCTGCATTACCTCATACGAATCGTAATACACGTCTTGAGGCGTTGCAAGTTTTAAGTTTTGCAGTGTACCGAAGCGATAGTTGTTAACGGCAACCTTATACACCTTTTTAGGATCAAGGGCTTGTCCTTTTATTTTGACATTCTTGATTCTGTTTCCTGCTTCTTGAGAAATATCGATGTCGTAATCGATACCTTCAAACATATCGTAGTTATAGCCGCGTACATTGGGATTAAACGAAATCGTTACATCGCCTTCCTTAGCGGTGTTGTAATATGACGCCGACCACTCCATATATTTGAGGAGGTTTTCGCCGGTCATATTAACACCCATCAGCGTATTCGAATATTTATAGATAAAGGCAACATCTTTCTTTTTAAAATCGCCTTTTTTGAGGTTCATACTCGAACGGAAGGCAGCAGCGGCAGCAACATCAGCTTTGGTGTAGTACAACTGTACATCATTGATTAAGTCGATAAGTGCGGTATCTTCAAGCTGAATGGTAGGCATGGTGGTAACTTTATCTTCTCCGGTAATGTAGTCTACGCGCGGGATAAAATCAGCGGTAACCTTTCCGACGATAAGGTTTGCATCCGCAACGGACTTATCATGCACAAAGTCAAACTCTTTTTCCATCGCTTTATCGGCGGCGATCTTGGCGGTTTCGCGGTTTTCTGCTTTTACGGAAACGACCTTCCATGCACCCTTATCTTTTTTAACCTGTACTTCGCCAACTGCTAATGCCCAGCCGTAACAGCCCGGTTCAATGATCCATGTTTTATCTCCGTTTTGACCGTCTATAAGGGTAGCATACCGAGCGTGTTCATGTCCGCCGAAGATTAAATCGAATTCGGGGATTTGTTTTGCCATTTCGATAACGCCGCTGTTGGTGCCGTATTCACCGTTTCGTCCAAGGTGGAACGCACCGATTAAGACATCGTATTGCCCTTTTAAGGAATCGACGGTTTTGCGCGCAACAGCTATCGGATCTTCAAATTCCAATCCTTTAAAGTGAGACGGTGCGGCAGCTTCCCACATCGGGATATGAGGCGGCACCATACCGATAACGGCAACGCGAACACCTTCAATGTCAAACAGCTGATAGGGTAGTACGAAGTGGCTGCCGTCCTTTGTGTTTTTAATATTGGCGCTTAATACCGAGCCGTTGAAGTGGCGGATATTGCGAGCAAGGAATTCTTTTTCAAAATTGAATTCATGGTTGCCCAAAACCCAAATATCGTAGTTCATGTAGTTGAGCGCTTGAATCATCGGGTGGGTGTCAAGGTCGTTAAACAGGTCAGCGCTGTTGTCCTGCACTGTATCGCCGACATCGATTAAAACGGTGTTGGGATTTTGAGCGCGCAGCTCTTTTGCAAGTACATAAGTTTTTACAAAACCGGCTGCCGCGGTCTCTTCACAAACTGCGTAATCATAGGCATAGAGCCGTCCGTGTACGTCGCCGGTTACACCGAAGGTAAGGGTAACAGCATCCGCCCCCGGTTGCCCTTTTTGGATAATCTTGTGGGTAAGTTTTACCTCATCAGATTGCTTTCCGCGCGCCTTTGCTGTGCGTGCGGATTTCTGTTCCGTGCTTCGTGCTGCAGAATTTGTTTCAACGCAAGCTGTCAGCGAAAAAACAAAAACCAATGCAGCCACAAAATGCAGCATTCTTTTCTTGATCATGTGCATACTCCTTTTTCATTTTTTGGGTCTCTTTCACCAGCTGCACTGAGCGGTGATTAATTCCCTCTCTATAATAGTACGGATGGTATCCGTCTATTTTCGCATTTTTTCCACAGCCGGGATCCGCAATATAAAGAGTGCGATCAGCGCCGTACACGGAACTGCCGCAATAATACCAATGCTCCCCGAAATACCGTGCATAATTTCTATGACGATGCGCGGTATATTGATAAACTGCTTAAAGCTCATACCATACCCCCAAATCATCATCACAAGCGGCAGGGACGAGCCGGCAAAGGCGAGAATGAGCGTGTTACTCATCGTGCCGGTAATATCTTTACCGACGGTCAACCCCGCCTGAAACAGCTCTTTTTTGCTCAGACGCGGATTGGCGGCTAAAATTTCCTGCATGGAAGACGCGATGGACATACTGACATCCATCACGGCGCCGAGCGAAGCAATCAAAATTGAGGTGAACAATAGCCCGTCCAGCTTGAGGTTATAGTCGGGGGCTAAATTAAGCAGCTGCTCGCCACCGTCCATATTAACACCGGAAAGCTGTGCCGAATAGGACACAACGCTTGAGATAATTCCCGCAATGGTAATGCCGGACACGGTGCCTGCAATAGCGGTATATGTTTTGCGCGTAAAGCCGCCTATCAAAATAAAGCTGACGATGGTCATAACAGAGACAAGGCCGATAGAAACCGGTACGGGCGGGAACCCTGCAAACAGGGCGGGAATAAGCACGGTAACAATGAGCACACAGGTAAACACAAGTCCGAGTGCAGACTTTAAGCCCTGTCCCCTACCGAGAATAATCAGTGCAGCAAAAAACAGCCCCAGCAGCACAAAAACATAAGTGTCGCGCTTGAGGTTATAAAGCCACACGGCAGTTTGTCCTCCGCTCTCCCGCAATGTGAATACCGCTTTCAAGCCCTTATACGCAAAGTTACTGTGCAAGCTGCTCAACGTATTATACACTTCAAATTCCGTATTTTTATGTTTTCCTTCGAGAATTTTAACGCGGAGTTTCTGCGTACCGCGATATCTTCCTTGCACAACAGGATCGGGCGAAAGGTCTTCTTCCAAAACTTCCTCGACAATACCCGCAGCAAATTCTTGGGTAAACGGAGATTCGGGCTTGAGTTTATTTGAAATTTTCGGCATACCGATGCAGAGAAGCACCGTAACAACCAGCACTGCTCCTGCGAATACTTTTTCTTGCATACTCTAGTGTGAAATTATACCGTGAGATTCCCCCACCCGTCAATATTTTTTTCCTATGTCAATAGTTTTTTCCCTATTTTCAAAAGATATAAAATATGGTATACATACCACTCAGCTCAAAATTGTTTAAAATAGGATATATAACATGGCAAAAAAGCGTTTTTCAATCAGCAACAAATTGATTATCATTTTCGGACTTCTCATTGCAGCCGCCTCGCTGACGGAAGGTGCACTGGCAATCAGCTTTGCACGGAAAGCCGTTATCGAAAAATTGGAAGTGCAGCTTATCGATAAGGCTTTGGATGAAGCGGAAATTATCGATGCAAAAATCACTGCTTTTTTTCAATTTCTAGAAGGCCTATCCCATATCCCGATACTGTATGATCAGACCGCTTCATATCAAGAAAAATTGGAACAGCTGCAAAAAAATGCATTGAGCAATAATACAATACAGGAACTCAATATCAGCGATACCACAGGTATCTGTTATGCAAAAAGCGGTACGGTAAATGTAAGCGCCAGAGAATGGTTTAAAGCTTCAATGAAAGGAGAGCGTTTCGTTTCCGATTTATTGATTTCAAAAACAACTCAAAAACTGATTAGCACTTTTTCGATTCCGCTTTACGATGAAACCCATCGTATTATAGGTGTTTTATCAGCCGATATTGCCGGCTTGTGGTTCAGAGATAATATCAAAGACATTACCATCGGCAAAAGCGGCAACTGCTACATTATAGGACCTACGGGAGCAACGATTGCCGATCAGGATATTGATGCGGTAACAAGTATGCTCAATCCAAGTCAAGAAGGACAGAGCAATATTGAATTGGATTCTTGCGGAAGATTTGAAAGAAACGCGATAGCTTCTTCACAACCCGGCATCGGTTATTATGAGTACGAGGGTGTTCCCAAAATTGCAGCTTATACAAAATTGAAGTCGGCCGAATGGACTACTATCGTATGTGCGCCCGTACATGAATTTATGGAAACCGTAAACACGCTCCGGCTCAGTCTGATTTTAATCGGATTCGCTATTTTTGCAGGATCCGTTATTATCGTCTATTTAGTATCCAGAGGTATGATAAAACCGGTTAAACGAACAGTTTCGGCTTTAAAAAATATCGCACAGGGAGAGGGTGATTTAACCGTAAATCTCCCTGTGACGGGAAATGATGAGGTAACAGACTTATCCGAATATTTTAATGAGACGATTGCAAAAATAAGAAACGCGATCAAATCGATAGGCGTAAACTGTAATAAGATGGAAGAAATCGGAAACGAACTATCTACCAATATGACCGAAACTGCAAGCGCGGTGCATCAAATCAGTGCAAATATCGATGGCGTAAAACATCAAGCAATGACTCAAGCGACAAGTGTTACCGAAACCGCCGCAACTGTCGAAGAAATTGTCCGCACCATTAAGCAATTAAATACAGGTATTGAAACACAGGCAGCAAGTGTTGCGCAGTCTTCATCTTCTATAGAAGAAATGGTCGCAAATATCGCTTCCATCGGACAGACGCTCGCTAAAACCGATAGTGCTATTAAAGAGCTTACAACCGCTACCGCGGACGGCAAAGCTACGCTCGTTGCATCAAATACCGTAACACAGAAAATTGCGGAAGAATCCGGTTCTTTAATGGAAGCGTCAAGCGTCATTCAGCATATTGCATCGCAGACAAACTTATTAGCAATGAATGCCGCAATAGAAGCTGCACATGCCGGCGAAGCTGGGAAAGGATTTGCCGTTGTTGCCGATGAAATAAGAAAGCTTGCCGAAGAATCTTCGATACAAGGGAAAACAATTACCGCAACTTTAAAAATGCTTTCATCGGAAATAGAAACGCTTTCCGCATCATCCAAAACGGTAGAAGGAAATTTCAATAGTATCTTCACCCTTGCAGAACAGGTTAAAGAAATGAGCGCCCGCCTAACCGAATCAATGAAGGAGCAGGAACACGGCAGCAAAGAAGTATTGGCAGCTATTAAGAATATCAACACGGTAACAACGGAAGTACAAGCTGGTTCTGAGGAAATGCTGAAAGGCGGTGAAGGTGTTGCTCAGGAAATGCGAAAGCTGGATAATCTTACCCGCATTATAACTGACAGTATGAACGAGATGGCGGCAGGTGCAGTGCAGATTAACAATGCCGTACAGGAAGTAAACGAGATTACACAGAAGAACAAGCAAAGTATCGATAATCTGGCCGTCGAGGTCTCTAAATTCAAAGTCATGTAGGGGGTATTTTTCTTTTTTTCCGATAAAACGAAAAATACCCCCTACAACCCCTAAAAAGAAAAATGACGGGTAAAGAGGGAGCCCCCTCTTTACAATCTCCCCTTATGCCTCGCCTTTGTTCTTGAGCTTAGCTCTGATACAAAAGCTTGGCCGTTGGGGTTGTCACGATAATCTATTTCAGAACGTCCACGGATGGACGGGGTGCCAATTAGAAACGAATTTAGGCGCAAGACTAAATTCGCAGGCAACGAATGTATAGGATGTACATTCGTTGCCGTGTCTCCGCTTTATTTTTGTTCGCGCCTTGTATCTACTCGCTCTATTTGTGTCTAAGATATTTCGCAAAAGGGCTGAAAAACAGTTTTTCGATAAAAAGAATAATTTTTGACAAGTCTCATACTGCATGATATAATCCTTTTCATATCTATATTCGGTAGTGTTTACCGGATTATTTTTAACAGGGAGTACATTATGAAAAAAATGTGTCTGTTTTTATTAGTTGCTGCAGCCGGCGTATGGGCAGGAATGTCTAATGCTTTTGGCTGTACGGGGTTTGTTGCAGGAAAGGACGCAACAGCCGACGGCTTTCGTATTATTGCGCGTACGGAAGATTTGAGTGGCGCCCATAACAAAACCTTTAAGGTATATCCGCATAAGAAAAACAGAAAGCCGGTACAGTTTACCGACTCAATCGGCTTTAAAATCGAATTACCGAAAGAGAGCTATCGGTATACCGCTATTTGCGATGCCGAACAATCCGAAGGCATCTACGACGAAGTCGGTTTTAACGAATACGGCGTTGCGATGAGTGCGACTGTTTCGGCATCTCCGGGAAAAGCTGCGGAAGAAGCTGACCCGCTTGTTGAAAATGGCCTTTCGGAAGCGTCTATAACAACAGTTGTGTTGCCGTATATTACGACAGCCCGGGAAGGCGTTGAACGGATTGCAAAGATTGTAGATACCTACGGTTCGGCAGAAGGTAACATTCTGTTTATCGCAGACGATAAAGAAAGCTGGTACATGGAAATTTATACCGGCCATCAATATGCAGCGGTTAAGGTTCCGGATGATATGTATGCGGTAGTACCTAATTGCTTCTTGCTCGGTTATGTCGATATGACAAGTAAAGATGTTATCGCATCAAAGGATTTAATCAATTTGCCTAAGGCAAAAGGCTTTTATAAAGAAGTTGACGGTAAATTCCATGCGGCGCTTACTTATGGAGAAGAAATGAGCGACTACAACCGTGTACGGCTTTGGGGAGGACAAAACAAATTCTCACCTTCCGCAAAGGTTGCGTATAACACGAAGTTATTCTCTTTATGGAGAAAAGCTGATAAAAAAATCACAGTCGAAGATGTAATGGAATTGCAGCGCTACCGCTATGAAGATACCGATAAAAATGCAAATTTACCGGAAAACGCAGGAGTTCGCGCAATCGGTACACCGACTTCTATGGAGTGCCATATCATTCAGATGAAAGACACCTTACCGAAAGCTGTCGGCGGTGTGATGTGGATGGCGATGGCAAATGCAGAACATTCGGTGTATCTGCCTTTCTATGGCAACATTACGGACACCTACTCTGCGTATAAAGTAGACAATGAAATGTATACTCCCGATTCGTTTTACTGGGTAATGAGGACTATCAATGTCTTTTCAGCTTTAAACAGGGATATGTACGGAAAGAATGTCCGCAGCTATTGGAAAGCCTATGAGCAAAAATTGATTAAAGAGCAGAAAGACAAAGATGCTGAAATTGCACGGCTCTATACCAAAAAAGGTGAATCCGCCGCAGCAAAATATGCAACCAAATTAGGAAACGACCAAGCAGCCGATGTGTTTGAAAAAGCACAGAAAATATACCCGGAACTGGTAGGTTTTGCAGCAAAGAACGAAGGCAGAACTCCTAAAAAAGCCTTTGAACCGTCAGTAGCAAAAGAAAAATAAAAGTTTATTTTAAGCGACTTAAATATCGCCGCTTAAAAACACACCGAGTTTGCCGTCCGGTAAACATCGCTTATTGACGTGTGCGCTTTTCGCGCACTAATGCAACAGTTTCCAAAGTGCATACTTTGTTCAACTGTTGCATTTTAAGGAAATCAACACCCCCGACGCAAGCGTCGGGGCACAGTGCTCAACGTTTCGCACTGTGTGTTCTATAAGGTGGTTGCAGTCGGCTTTAATACCCTTTGTTACGACGCAAGCGTCCGGGGTATTAAACCCTCCGCACGAATAAAATTTCGCACATTTTTCCAGCAAGGGGTAAATGCATCAGGCAAAGTAGATATAAATCGCGGAAAAATTGAGACTGTGAGACCATTTGAACCGCGAAGAGGTTCAACTCTGGTCGAATAGTTTCAATTTTTCCGCGGGGATATAAAAAAATCAGACTGATGCGTTTACCATGGTGCCATATTGGCAGGAAATGACGGAAGGCGAGGTTACATATACCATACTGCTGTGCATCCGAAATGGCGGAGACAAAGGGTTGCTTCCCAATTGATCACCACGGCGTTGAATGCTTTAAAACATATTGGTATTCACGAAACCGCATTAGTTGTATTCACTAAAAATAAAGACGGCAATGCCTTTTGGGAAAACGAAGGTATAACTTCGGCAACCAAATAAGGCTGCCTCGTTAACCGATGAGTTTGCCACAAGGCAAACTCACTTATTGACGTGTGCGCTACCGCGCACGAATTGAACAACTTCCAAAGTTGATACTTTGTTCAGTTGTTCAATTTTAAGGAAGGCTTTTCCGTTAGAGACGATTTAGTTTATCGCAATAAAGCCCTTACAGAATTAAAAAGAATAGACACCTAGCACATCTTTTATTCGTGCAAGCAATACAGAAAATTTCTATCGCTTTATAATTGTCCAATTATTTTCCGTTGCAGTGATACGGGCTTCGATACTTGGCTCTTCATTTTCATAGGGATACGCATCGGGTTTATTTTTATCTGCCTGATAAATCACTTCACAATACGAAGCGGCATTTTTTTTAGGAAGGCTGTATAACAGTGCATCGAGCGTTGCGCGATTCAATCTGTTTTTTTTAATGTCCAGCGTAATAATACCGAAAGGCGCTTTTGATAAATTGTGCGGGTCTATTTTTATCTCAGTTAAAGCATTGTACGAACACGTCATATCATTGAGTATTTGACATGTTCGTACATCAAGGATTTTCAGGCGATTCCAAGCGCAAAACAATCTCTCTAATTCCCGCTGTTTTGAAACATCAAGCGTTTGCAGGTTATTATAGCTGCAGTTCAAGATTTCCAAATGCGGACAGCCTTCTATATCCAGTACGTTCAAATTGTTCCGTCTGCAATTAAGTATTTTTAATTCAGGCAAATTGCCTAAGATGAGCGTTTTAATACCGCCCTCACCGTCCTCATTTGCATTGGAGTCACAATATAAGTTGTGTAAAAAAAGGTTATTTGAAACATCCAACGAAGTTAAACTATTTCGGCTGCAATCAAGTTTCTCCAGTTTCGGCATAGCCGAAGTATCCAGTGCGGTTAAAAGAGTGCACCCTGAGGTACTCAAATATTTTAAATGAGACAGCTGCGGCAGTATGAGTGAATGAAGTTGTTTACCGTGTATACTGAGCTGTTCTAAACGCGGATTTTGCAGCAAATTGAGCGTGTCATTCGTAGCGCCGCTGAGCTGCACTATTCTTAACTTAGGATTACCGGAAAGATCAACGGAGGTTTTACAACGCAGGGACAGTTCTTCTAAGTTAGGATATTGTGAAAAATTAAAGCTTTCGTTTTCCGTAACACTTATGTCCAATTTTTGCAAATGCGGCGAATCAGGTAAGGCTATGCTTTCGAAGGTGTTAGCCGATAGTACTTTAAGTTTCTTATTATTCGATAGATCAAGCGTTTGCTTTTGAGGGGAAAGAGTGTATACCTGTCCCGAAAGTTCAAGATACTCCAATTCAGTCAGTGCAGAAAAATGAGGCATTGCAGTAAATTCATGCGGCGCACATATCAATGTTTTGATATGTTTTCCGTTTTTGAATACTAAACCGGTTATTGTTGTGGGGGGACCTTCAAAAAGAGAAAGCCCTCTTATTTCTATTTGCGTTATATCTCCGACAATACCGATACGCTCCTGATTGAGCGGTATGATTGGGGAGGAGCCTTTATCTCTTGCAGAAAAAGGCGGCAACTCCTGCATTTTATCGGCGGTATACGTCCTCGCTCCAATAAGACGTGCAGGCTGGCCGTTTACTGTGTCGGCAAATACTGCAATGCCGTGCACTTTCGTATCCAGCTCAATGATAATATCGGCATATTCAACATCAACCGGCGCACCAAAAGGCGGATAGCATGATGAAAGACCGCATAGCAGTAATACCAATCCGATAGACCATAGTTTTATTTTCATGGTTTCCTCCTCATTTCAAGAAATTATCAGGTATATAATTTTCCGTCAACCTTTTTAACGACGAGATTTGTGCATAACACAAATCCCGCTCCTGCTTATAACCACGGACATCCTTGTCCGTTCTGAAACTACGAGGCGCGAGCACAAATTAACCACAGGCACGGTACAAAATGTACATCCTGAGTATATTTTGTACCTGCAAGTTTACAAGCAAACTTGCTTCTGCATAAAACACCCCCGCCATCTATGACGGAAATGGTACGTTGAATATTTTCAGAAGCGGCATATACTGTAAAACCTTTCCGTTAGCCTTTTGAAATAGACGGTGTAGATACAAGGAATACAGTAAAAAAGTACCGCAGGCGTATCTTTGATACGTTGAGGACACTTTTTTACTGTATGACGCAGTAAATGCACCGTATATTTCAAAAGGATATTGACACTGTTTTTAGTTGTATATATACTCAAATAAACATCTGAACATCTGTTCATATATTTGCAGATAAAAAATCATCTTGCTGTTTTGAGAAGACGGATGACCAAGACCGGCAGGCGTGATAATCAGAATACATAAGGAGGCCGCACAATGGAAAACCAAGAAGAACCGATGAGTGACGAAGCGGCGGAGTATTTTAACCCCGATGCCGTAGCTCATGCACGCTCAAAGATCCCCGACGAGGACACGATGACCGCATTGAGTGATTTTTTTAAGAACTTCGGCGATTCAACCCGTATCAAGATCGTATCCGCGTTAATGGCGGGTGAGCTGTGCGTTGCCGACATTGCGGAGGTGCTTGAAATATCCGCTTCGGCAATTTCTCATCAACTGCGTATCCTCAGACAAGCAAAAATAGTGCGTTCGCGGCGGGTGGGAAAACAAATCTACTATTCTATAGAGGACAATCATGTCGGCATCTTATACAGCGTCGGCATGGAGCATATTCTGGAAGGGCGCTGAGCCGAAGGGGCGGGGTAAACGCATCAGGTCGTTTTTTAATAACCCCGCGGAAAAATTGATACTATTCGACCAGAACTACCAAGGATGGCAGTGGGTTCTATACAGTAGCGATGTTTTGTGCAGGCACAAAACTCGCCTTCAACTGTTGTACATGGACGTACAACAGTTGAAGATGGTTCAAATGGTCTCACAGTCTCAATTTTTCCGCGGTTTTATCTACTCTACCTGATGCATTTACCCATTTACCGGAAAAAATGTGCGAAATTTTACTTAAAATTTCGCACAGAAGGAAGGCAACCGCTAAAAATATTTTTAATGCGGTTGCCATGACCTAAGGAGGAGAGAAAATGGCTTGTAGTTGTATGGCATGTAATCATATACACGAAACGCATAATCATGATGAACATCATCATGACAGTTTGTGGAATAAACACGATATTATCCGGTTTAGCGTAGCGGCGGTGTTTTTTATCGCCGGGATTGTATTGAAAATTGCTTCCGAACCTTTCAAAATGACCGTTCAGTTCAGCGGCGCTTCTTACTCCATTGCACTTTCATCATTGCTTTTTGTCGGTTCGTGGCTTGCTGCGGGACTGGAAGTTATTCAAACCTTGCTGAAGACCATCGGTAAGAGGAGTATTTTTGACGAAAACTTTTTGATGACCTTTGCGACACTCGGTGCGTTCATACTCGGAGAGTGGTCGGAAGGCGCCGCGGTTATGCTGTTTTACAACTTGGGCGAGCTGCTGCAAGCCGCCGCCGTTCAGCAGTCCCGCCGTTCCATTACCAACTTGATGGACTTGCGCCCCGAATTTGTCCGGCTCTATCGTAATCCTGCCGACTCCGAATCGGGACACAGCGATGCACATAGTTGTTGCGGTCATGAACATGAAGATGATGACCACCATCACAGCCATGAGCACATTCACGCCGAGATGTGCGAATGCGGGTATGAACACGGTGAACATCACCATACCCATTCGGAAAACTGCGAGTGTGGACACGAACATAGCCATGAACATCATCACGAACATGAAGAATGCGATTGCGAGCATGAACACGGCGAAGTGGATCATCACGAACATACGCATAATCATGCCGAAGAGTGCTGCTGCGGGCATCATCATGAAGGGGATGACCCTGACATCGTAGCCCCGGAAGATGTTCCTATCGGTACGCTGATCCTCGTAAAACCGGGGGAGAAGGTTCCGCTTGACGGGATACTGGTCGAAGGAGCGTGTTCTTTTGACACCTCTTCGATGACGGGAGAGAGTGTTCCGCGTTTTATTGAAGCAGGCGGTACGGTACTGGCAGGATTCGTCAATACGGACGGGCTTGCGGTGATTAAAACCACCGTAGCGGCAGAAAATACCGCTGCGGCTAAAATGCTGCAGTTGGTGGAACATGCGCAAGACCGCAAGGCAAAAACGGAGCGACTTATTTCGAGCTTTGCGCGGGTATACACGCCGATTGTAACGATCGGTGCAGTCGTGCTGGCGCTCCTTCCGCCGCTTGTACTTTCAGCTGTATATAGCAGCCCGCTTTCGTGGAATGCCTTTGTTCCGTGGATTTCACGCGGACTGGTATTCCTTGTTATATCCTGCCCTTGCGCCTTTGTTATCTCCGTTCCGCTCGGCTACTTCGGCGGACTCGGCGGGGCGGCAAAAAAGGGTATATTAATAAAAGGAGCGGATTTTATCGACTCGCTTGCCAAAACGGACAGCGTTGTATTCGACAAAACCGGCACACTGACCGCCGGTGTTTTAACGGTACAGCATATTCTTCCTGCCGAACAATTCAGCACGGAGGAGTTGCTTGAGCTTGCCTATATCGCCGAGTATCATTCCGGCCATCCGATTGCCGTTGCGATAAAAGGCGCTATTCAAGGGCAGCTCGGTAAAGAGAAAATAGCCGTGTTTGAAAAAGAAGCAGCCGAACTCCGGCAATACACGGAAAAAGCCGGTTCCGGCGTTAAAATGCTGCGGAACGGACAGGAACTTGCGGCCGGTTCCGCGCTGTTCATCTTCGGCGATGCGGAAAAACAGCCTGCTTCCATCGCTCAAATTGAAGGAACGAAGGTATTCCTTTCCTACGGCGGGCATTATGCCGGCTGTATTATTTGCAGCGACAGCATTAAACCGCAATCCGCACAAGCGATACGGGAACTGCGCGGCGCTGGGGTCGGATATCTTGAGATGCTGACCGGCGATACAAAACGTACGGGCGAAAAAATAGCCGCCGAATTGCAGCTTGACCGCTGCAGCAGCGAACTTTTGCCGCATGAAAAGGTCGCCCGCTTTGAAGCAATCAGCGACGAACGGAAAAAGAGCAACGCCCGCGCCGTCTGTGTGTTTGTCGGAGACGGAATTAACGATGCGCCCGCTCTTGCCCGTGCGGATGTGGGTATCGCGATGGGCGGAATCGGCAGCGACGCCGCAATCGAAGCCGCCGACGTCGTTCTTATGACCGACAACCCGCAGCTCATTCCGCAGGCAATCAAGTCAGCGCGCTTTACACGAAAAATCGTCAAACAAAATATCGTTATGTCGTTTGTCGTTAAAATCGCCTTTTTGGCGGGCGGCGCTTTGGGCATTATTGGATTATGGGCAGCGGTGTTCGCCGATGTCGGTGTCGCACTTCTTGCCGTGTGTAACTCGTTGCGCGCACGGAGATAAAGGGAGATTAAAATGCAACAGTTTCCAAAGTATAAACTTTGAAAACTGTTGCATTCGTACGCGGAACGCACATAGGTTAATCATCAAGTTCGGCGCAATAGACGCGCCGTATATTTTCAAAAGGTAAGCATCATTGACAGATACAGCCGTGCTGCCCGATAAAGTTGAGAAAGCTTAATATGTTCGTTTTCGCGGTGGACGACGGCAAGATCGCCCGGGCCAATGATAACGGGAGTAAGCCCCTGCTTTACCAGGACACTGCCGTCGGTAGAACCTGCAAAGATATCCGGAATATACGGAAGGCCGACGGCTTCCAGCGCTGTTTTACACCGCTGTACCAGAGGATCGCTTTCTGCCGTAGTCCACGAAGGACGCCTATCGACAACGGTATACGACACTTGGGCGGTAGGAACTTCTTGGCGCAATGCGGCAATCAGTTCGTCCAACCGCGCCCATACTGCATCGATGGGATGCCCAACGGCAAGCCGCGCATCCACGGTAAAAACACAAGTGTCGGGAACTACCTGCGGCTCCACGCCTGCCTGTATTGCCAGCGTCCGCCAAAAAGACGCCCCGTTCTCCGCCGAAGAATAGCCCGTTAACTCTGTATGCTTAATCTTTTCTATTAAATTGATTGCCGTGTAAATCGCATTATCGCCCACACCGGCCTGTGAACCGTGAGCGGTTTTGCCTCGTACGCAGACATCCGCCCATGTACGTCCCTTTCCTTTTATACACAGCTTTAAATCGGTCGGTTCGCACACCACCAGCGAGCGGGCTCCGTCAAACAACGGAGAATATAAAAGCTCCTTCGAACCTTTCATGTAGTTTTCTTCGTCGATTGTCGCAGCAAAGATAATATCGGTAGGGGGCACGATACCGTGCCGCTGTAAAACAGCCATTGCATAAAGCGCAGCGGTCAGTCCGCTTTTCATATCGCTGCTGCCGCGGCCGTACAAAACACCATCCCGTATTTCAGCACCGAACGGGTCAAAGTTCCATCGCCCTCGCTCTTCGTCAGAAACCGGTACGACGTCCATATGTCCGGTAAAGATGATGCTGTTTTCACGGGTTTTCCCACGCACCCGAGCGACAATATCAGAACGGTTTCCTTCAACAGGAATCCGTTCATATTCAATCTTATTCGCTTGTAAAAAATCCTCTATATATTGCACCATCGGCGCTTCGTTCCCCGGCGGATTGATGCTGGGAATTTTTACAGCGTCTGCAAAAAACGTGCGGAGTTCATCATCATCGATATAATCAAAATAGTTTTGCATCGGTACTATCCTTTATCCTTAAAAACCACTAAGTTTTTAGAGCCTCCAAAATATGATTACAGCAAGCTTGACTCGCTGAAGAAATATTCTATTTTGCTTCAATTTTAAATACCTCGATATTTGGAAAATCCTTTACATCATAATACGGTTCTTCATTTTCCCATAATTGATGAAATCTTAATATAATATGATCGTTAAAATCACAGTCCAAATAGACATAGAAATTTTTATTTGGAAAACTTGCTTTTAAATTTTCAATTAAATTTTTCGTAATTAATTTTGCAGAAGTTATGGCTGTATGTTGAACACGTTTTTTAACTTTACCGCAAATATGAATATGATTTTCATAAGCCTCTAATTGTGTTTTATCAGATACTTTATTCAATGAATTTATCTTTGAATCTTGAGTTTTTAAAAATATATATTCATTATTTTCAGAATCTATTGCTGTATAAAATTTCGGGAAGAGAATATCTTGTAATTCGATAATAGCCTTAAAACCATTCATATCTTTTCATAAAACCTCGCATCCTAGTGTAGTGTCACCATAACATCCGCTTAACCTGCATTGCCACAAAGGTAATGTCAGGTTGAAGCGGGTGTTAGACGCTATTTGCTCTTCTCACCGAACAAAACACGAACAAAATCTCTTCTTGAATACAAAATTCTTACAATTCTTATAACTTCGTCTTCAATTCTATAAAATATTGAATAATTATTCGCAAGTACAAACTTATAATCTGTAGGAAACGAAACATATTTTTCCACAGAAATCCCTACATTTGGAGAGAACGTCAAATTTTCATAAGTTTCTATAATTTTTGAAATGGTATTATGTGCTGCTATGGGATTTTGAAGTTCATTCTCGATATAATTTTTAATTTCAAGTAAGTCTGCTGCTGCTTGCGGAGCAATTTTTATCTCAAACATCAAAGTCCTGCCATTTTTCTGACTTCAGTTGTGTCCAGCCATCCGTTTTGCAAAGCAGATTCTTCACCTTTTTTCAATTCAGAAAAAAGAGTTTTCGTAGCTGTCAATTTTTCGTAATCTCTTATGGAAATTACCGCATAACACCCCCTGCCATTTTTAGTAAGAAAAACCGGCGATTCATCAGCAACATCCTGCAAAACTTCATTATAATTACGCAAATCCGAAACAGGTTTTATAGCAATCATACATACCTCTAATATTCGTAATATTTTACGAAATAATTATCTTAAAATACTTATAAACTGTCAAGCAGATTAAACTCTCATATCAGGGCTTCCGCATTATAAGCTTTTGCAGATAAAATGCAGTGACCCCATTGCTATACGTAACAAAAAAACAAAGCTTTTAATCGTAAAATGGCTTTATATCTTCAAGCGTAGAGCTGTTTCGATGATTTAGAACATAAATTTCATAGGTTTTTATTTATAATGTGGAATCCCTAACTCTCATATATTTTACTAATTGTGAATAAAACCCTCTCCATGACCGTCCGTAGGAGAACTTATATTTCGTTGATTCCCTTAATAAGTTTTAAAATTCTTAGATAAAAGTTTGTTTTTCTTACTTAATTAGTCAGTATGATAAAACATCGCTTTACTCAAAGATCCTAAGCTATTAATTTGGGTTTTAAGCTTTAATTTACAAAAATATACACCATTTTTCAAAGTTACAGTTTATCGTGCCGTAAGGCATCCGTCTAACGGAGCAGCTTAATCCGCGTGTTGGACGGCGCTGTGCGCCGGACGACAGACGGAGAGTCCGCCGCTCCGTTGAACGGGCGCGCAGCGTCCGTTCAACATTCGCTTAACCTGCGTTTGTACCTTTGCCGATACAAAGCATAAGGCAAAGTTGGTGCGAAAGTTGCATTAAAAAGGGAATTGCGCTAGCAATTACCACCCAAGCAACTTTCGTGACAAAACAAATGTCAGGTTGAAGCGGGTGTTAGAACTTATTTTCCAATATAAAAACTTTCATGACTGTATTCACACCATTTTTCATACATCTGAATATATTTTTCTTTGATAAATTCCTGCGCTTCATGAATAATTTTGTATAAATCAAGCATATCGCACCTCAACTTTTTTGATTGGAGATAAAAAATCTTCTGCCTCAATATATAAATTTTTTAATATTGGAACTAAATCAATATATTCTTCTTCCGGTTCAGAATTATGAGTATATTTAGCTAATACTTCAAGATAACCACTATCCCAATGGAGAACCTTTTCATATTTTTCCAGCGAATACGGTGCTGCAAATTTTAATCGAGTATTATTAAAAGAAAATAATGTGTAAGAGCCATCATTGCTTAAATAAGCGGTATCGAATCTACTCATATTTCAATTATAGCATAAAAATTATAAAATAAACATAGGGGCTGTCCTATAAGTAAAAACATCCTATTTGGACAGCTCCTATTACTTCCTCTACACAAATAAACTTACATACTATCGCGTAGTCTTATTGTAAATAAGATGAGAAAATCGGTAGTCGGCAAGCATCTAATAACATCTAACGATACTGGCAGACACGGAAACCCACTGCTGCATCATCTCCATCACTTCTACTATTTCCACAGGTTTTTATTCCACCTACAAGAGCAAATTCATATCTTGAATTGAAACTGCCTCCACGAAGAATCATATAACCATTATTTAGGGCTGGATTTGTTACAGTACCAGTATCAACTAAACTATCATAACCTCTTGCATCCCAACACATTTCATATACATTACCTGACATATCGTATAAACCTAATGCATTTGCAGCCTTGCATTTCACTGCACTTGTTTTGTCATCTCCATTAATTGCAGCATATAAAACAACCTCTCGTCCACCTTGAACGCAGTTAGCCACTGCTCCACTCATATAGGTTAGTGGACACAGAGTACCATCAGATTGCACACGGGCTGCATATTCCCATTCTGCTTCAGTTGGTAAACGAAAGCCTTTTTTTATTTTGTCAAAATATGGGGCTCTATAATGTTCTATTAGCTTAGTTGCATCACGCAAAACAGTGTTATCTGAGTCACTTTTACGATATACACATTCAGAATCTGAGCCATAAGTTTTCTCAGTGTAAGCATTGCACCATACAATGCAATCATACCACGATATCTCTGTTACGGGTTCAAGCTCAGTTACTACTGTTGAAGGTGGTGATGGATAAAGGCCACGCCAATCACCACCCATTTTACCAGGATTTGCAAAGGTGTATTTATTTGCTCCACGAGCTTCGTCAGTTGCCCAGTCATACACCTCTTTCCAGAGCTTATATGTGGTTTCCGTTTCTGCTATATTAAAAGGACTTAAAATAACAGTGCGTCCTTCAATAAACACACCTTGAAAATGTTCTATGAGCTCTGGACCTGATCCATAAACGCTCCCAACAAAAGGAAAGTCATCTTTATTCGCTGCAGAACCTACAACACCTTCTTGAGGTGGTGTTACAGAAATCAAACTATTATCAGGCAAGGCATTTCTAATAACAGTTAGTTCCATGCTCCATGCTTGGTGTCCTTCTTTATAGTCAGAAGCTTCAACTTCTGGGATAGAAAGCTTCACAATATTTTTTCCAACATTTAGTTTTCCGTTTTCTATAGTTACGTCAATACATGTAGAACTTGATGAATCATCATCTTTAAAAAAGCAATGAATATTATTTGAAGTAATTTCTGTCATTGCATTACTAACAGTCAAGCTACCATGTGTTATATCCATATATCTTCTAAATTCATAAAAAGAAGAGTTATAAAATCTAATTGCAGTTAATTTTAATTCAGGATACATCCTTTTAATCGTGATATCAGTATTCCAAGCTTTGTGTTTTCCATTAACAGCTTCAATTGAAAGCCTTATTGTAGTGCTCCCCTCATTGATTGTTCCATTTTCAACTATTACAGGAATCAATTCACCTGTTTTATTGCCATAGTTAAATTTTGCAACCACATCACTTGAGGAAATAGTCGTTATGTTGTTATCTACATTAAAGCTGAGATTGTTTAAATCAGAGGCTTCTTCATCAAACACTTTTAAATACGAAAGTGTGAGCTTTGGGGCTTTAGATTCTTCTCTTGTTACTGCTATTTCTTTGCTCCAAGCTTGATATTCCCCTTGCACTTCTACAACACTTAAAGTGAGAATATTCTTGCCTATTTGTAAAGAATCCCCTGTTTTATATGTTACAGTTACAGGAATTACCTCATTTGTGTTAGTGCCATAGTTGAATTTTGCAACTACATTAGTAGAGGCAACAGTTGTTATATCACTACCCACAGTGAATTGTGGATTATTTAAATCTGTAGTGCTTTTTCCATGAACCTCTAGTGATAAAAGCATCAATTTTGGATCATTATTGGGCTTTTCATATTTACTCTCCTTTGAGTCACTATTTTGAGGGGCATATTTAGTCCCTAGTTGTTCACAAGAGAACAAAAATAAGGAAAAGAACATAGCAATGATCACCAATTTTCCTAGTCTCATAAAAGACCTCCTATTTAAGTATTGTACAGGTAAAAATTAGTATTTTCTACCATGAATTACAATTTTTATTCGTATAAACGGTTCAACGCCCCTACACCGTAACAAAAGGTATTAAATCCAATCACAGCACCTTATAGAACCATACAGTGAGAACCGTTGAACACCGTCCCCCCTATACTTTTTGTCAGAGGTAGTGAATTTTTGGTTCTTTACTTTTAATCGCAGGCTTTGCCTGTCGTTCTAACACCCTTTAGACCTTTCATAATACCATCAAAACTACCCGTTTGCAATCTAAACTACTACAAGATAAGAAATTAAATCTTTCTACTATAAAAACTAATTGGCTACATGACCAATCAGCAGATTAGGCCAATCCTCACTAAACAAGCTAAAGCAAAATCACATCCTATCTATAGGAACTAGGAAAAATTTTATCCATTTTTTCTGTCGTCTACATTTTTATATACTTCCATATGATCCCTTTTCCCGATTCCCCAAATTTCTATGTTTTTTTTAATTTAAAATACTCTCTATCATACATAAACAATAATATGAGTAACAATGCAGATACACCTAATATAGTTAAATATAATTGTATTGATTCTCTTTTAAATAAAAGAATCATATTTGATAAATTAAAAGCGGTATGATAAAAAATCGCATTTAAAATATTATTTTTTGATTTCTTATAAAAATATGTGATAAAAATACTAAGCATAATAACCGTAGGGATAAATAATAGGTATCCTACGAATCCAACGTTCATTATTTTGAATAAATGCCATGCACCCCAAAGTATTCCAACAAATAGTAAACAGGTAAACGAAGTATATTTATTTTCAAAAATCTGTAATAAAGTTCCCCTCCAACCAATCTCCTCACTAATAGATCCGACAATAGTAACTATAATACCAATTAGTAATAAATACCCCGTGTATTCTGACTTAACATACGGCATTCCCATTAAATCAAGTATAAATGAAGATAGTAAAACCAGTGTTATTGGAAATATAATAGCTATTACTGAGTATCTGTTTAATTTATAAGCATAAAATCTTTTTTCATTATATTTTTTTCTAAAAATTAAAGTTGTTATCAATGGAGATAATTGTACTGCAACCATTGTAACAGAGCCTAATAGTAATTCATTACCTCTGATATTTTGTGCAGCACCTCCGAATATAATAGCAAGAATAAAGGTTATTAGTAAGTTCACCAAATTAAAAAATACTACTTTTTTATTCATTTTATCTCCCATTATTTCTCCGTTGGAATAAATATTATAAAAATCGGTTCTGTCCCCGCCTACATCAAAGCGCGTCATCAACTTAACACCTTTTCGACCTTTCCTCATAATACCATCAAAACTACTCGTCGGCAATCTAAACTGCTACAAGATAAGAAACTTCCATATTATCCCTTTTCCCAATCCCTCAAAGTTCTATAAAGACTTAAATTAAAACTCGTTATCAGCTATGCTTATAAGGCATCTCTAAAAAGCTAACCGAGTTTTTTTCAGATGCCCATTAACAGCCTTTTCCAGAACTGAGTCTTTTTATACCGTAATATTATGCGTTTGCAGTAAGTTTTTCAGCTGTTCCAAAATTTTCGGTTCTTTTCTAAAAATCAATTTCGCTTTTTGATAAACTTGCATAATTTTTTTAATCCAAAATGCATTGTTTTGTACTTTTCCTTTCTCTTTCGTACTAATAAAGCACAGTACTTTATTGACAGGCTCTACTTGTGAAGCAAGCTGGATACAAAGATCAAAAATTACTTTCTGCTGTTTTGGAATTGGATACATAAGTATCTCTGCTTCCAATTGTTTTTGACGAGGAGACTTCCGCGGCGGCCGGATAAGACTTAAAAAGATACCTATAAAAATGATAGTAACTATGATATCAGTTATCAGACCTTCTAACGGCTTATCTGCTATTTCTTTTGTTCTATGCTCTTTGTAGGTTTGCTGTTCTTCTTTTGTCATATTGTGCCAACGAATTTTTCCCTTATACTCCCCTTCCGGTTCTGCTCGCTGTTTTTGTTCGTCGGTTTCTGCTTTAATGCTAATCAATCCATCGGAGTCTTTTTTTTCCGATACTATTCCGGCATACCACTCCAGTGTTCCCCTTTTTATTTTGATATAGGTGGAATATTTAGATACTGCATTGCTGACTAAACCGATTACTAGTACTATCATAAAAATTTTTATGATGGTTAACAGTATTGTACCGAATGATTTTTTGCCGTGTATTTTTTCTTTCGCAAGATCCTGTAATTTTTCAGAAAATTCTTCTTGCGAAAATTGCGCACTATCTCCGGAATCATCAAATGAAAAGTTGCAATATTCACATTTGCCGGTCATTTGATTCAATTGTGCTCCGCAATTTGGGCAGTGAGTTTTTTCCATCATCACGTGTTTTTTTGCTTGTGTTGCAAGTGTCGTTGCGGTCATTTCTACTTCGATAGGGTTAGCACCGAGTTCGGCTGCTTTTTGCTTTAAAAATTCAAGTTCTTTGCTTTCTAATTTTCCATCGCCTACAGCCATATTAATGTAATACATCATTTCCTCTGATAGCATAAAATACTCCTTTTTAATTATATATTTTCAGGATAGTTCCATCTTTTTAAACTGCAAACAGACACAATCTCGCTTGCCGGTTTTAAAAACATTGTTATAGACCTGTTTCTATTCAACTTGTATTTCTGCAATACAAGTATCGGAATACTTGGTTCCTTTATATAATTCTACAGTTTGAATATAAATGTCGGAAGCAAGCGGAATATCGAAAAACACGAAATCTTTTGAATGCATATCTTTTAACTCAAAAAGCTTATAATTAATATCTATTTTTCTGATACGATTATTACTTGCATAGAGATTTTGAGTTTTTACAAACCCATTTATGATACCGACTCGTTTTATTTTTTTATCACTCACTATCGAAATACTAATTTCATCATCTTCACTCTTTTCTACATAAGCTGTCTCAGGATTTTTATCAAATGCATTTTGAATTGTATATAAAAACGGACGTTTTGCATCAATCAATGTGCTTTCGCAATGTACCGTTTTATACTCTTTCAATTCTACTTGCGTGATAGTATCTGCTATACTATTACTTTTTTCTATTCTTTTAAGAATATCCGATAATTTATAAAAATATGCGACTCCTTCTCCTGATACTTCAATAGTTTTTTCGGAATCACCTTCCTCATCAGCATAGAATTCGGTTTTATCTTTTGTTTGGTGCATGATAATTTCAAATTCGCCCTTCTCTTGAATGACAGAATAATTTGAATATATATGTTCATCAGATCCGTGAATCGTTTCCTCTATCAATTGTTCTTTATGCAAATAAGAAGAATCCAAGATATAAAGTTTGTTTTTGTATGCAAGACAAAAAATCTGTAAATAGTTAAAAACAAAAGTTCCATAAGAGTGATTGTCGGTAAATAAAAACCTATAAAAAACAAATGAATTATGAACTTCCTTATAAATACCATGTTCTATCAATGAAGAGTCTGAAAAAAAATGAAATTTATTTGCAAAGGCAAGCACGTCTGAATAGGAAGCCTTTATTATCGTTTCACTTTCCTTGGAGACTTTTTGAATCATTTGATAGTTTTCACCAAAAAGAATTCTTCGCTCGTCATAATTTTGCGAAAATACATTTGTACACAAAAATCCAAGCAATACAATTAATAAACAGTTGGGAACCTCTAAAAACTTGAGTTTTTAGAGGTTTTCCTTAGATTTAATTTGCGATGTTTTTATTTAAGTTATTATATTTTAAAGACTTAAATAAAAACTCGTCGGGCATCTCTAAAAATCTAACCGAGTTTTTAGAGATGCCCAGTTCTTTTTCATTTTTTCCCCTCAGGGCAATAGTTTGTTTTTCCGTTAAAATATTTATGTTCAAAAAATCGATGCAAGGCTTCTTGCGCCCGAACCGGCGGCTGTCCCTCTTGCGGAGTTTGACGGCGCCAGCTCCCGTCCGGCAGCATCTCAAAGGCCTTTACGTTATCCGCAAAATACACGCTAAAAAAATAATCCAGCAGTAATTGATTTTGTTTATCCAACACAGGGAATAACAGCTCCACTCGCCGTTCAAGATTACGGGGCATCCAATCCGCGCTGGAAAGGTACCATTCAGGATTACCGCCGTTTTCAAAATAGAATATCCGGCTATGCTCCAAATAGCGGTCGATAATACTGACCACGCGGACATTATCGCTGATACCGCGCTGCCCGGGAATAAGCATACAGATACCTCGCACGTTTAAATCGATACGAACGCCCGCCTGCGAAGCTCTGTATATGGCGACAATCAGTTCGGGGTGAGAAAGGCTATTCATCTTTGCGATAATGCGGGCGGGCTTATGCTGTCGTGCAAAGTCGATTTCCCGCTCGATATGTTCCAGCAGAGTACGCTTGAGTGCGTCAGGCGCGGTAATGATATAGCGGGGTGTCTCTTGTGTATATTTACCGCACAGACGCGAAAAAATAATGTGCGCGTCAGCAATCATACGCGGATTGACGGTAAACAACGATATATCCGCATAGAGCCGTGCGGTGGTATCGTTGTAGTTGCCGGTCGACAGGTGCACATAGCCCTGCTCACCGTGCGCCTCACGCCGCATAATCAACAAAAGTTTTGCGTGAACCTTCAAATGCGGCAGATCGTACACCACCCGCACGCCGTGTTTTTGCAGCCGCTTTACCCAGCCGAGATTCCGCTCCTCATCAAAGCGCGCTTTTAATTCCACAAATACCGTAACCTGTTTTCCTCGCTTTGCAGCATTCACCAACGCGCGTACAACGGGCGAGCTTTTACTGGTACGGTACAAGGTCATACGGATGGACGTTACGGCAGGGTCTTCCGCGGCGTCAGATAAAAGCCTGATAACCGGTTTATATGACTGATACGGCACATGCAGCAGAATATCGCGGGCTTTGATACTATCCCACAGCGTACCGTCAGAGGGAAAGGCAGGATGTGCAAAATGCTTCCACTTTTCATTTCTCAGCCGTTTAAACCCGTTTATTTCCGTAATCTTTGCAAATGAGGAAAGCCCGATAGGGGCCTCGCTTAAATAGACGTCTTGTTTTTCCAGCTGAAACAACTCGCTCATTCGAGTAATGAATGCCGAAGATTCATGCGTACTTGTCATCCGCACGACAAACGAGTATCGGCGCCTGATAAGAACTTCTTCCAACGCTTCAATAAAACCATCATCGGAGGAATCGTCAACCGTCATACTGGCAGAGCGGTTAATCTTAAAAATTCCCGTTCCGGTAATCCGGCAACCGGAAAAAAACGCCCCGCCGAAATACCGAATCAGCTCGTCGATTAGTACAAATTCCACTTTTTTTGCAGATTTTTTTCTTCCATTTATAGGCGGTTCATTTTCATCCTTCAGTACAGTGGCACCTTCTTCCGATAAGTCGATCTCACCTTTTGCCGACGCTAACCCGCCGTCCGGTGATAAAAAGACAAAACGCGGAACTTCGGGCACCGGTATAATTGCCAGCCGGTTTTGTTTGCCTGTATCGTCCGAAAGCAAAAACCCGACATGCAGCCGCACATTGGCAACACTGTCCGCAAGAGCTTGTTCATCGTCGGACAGCTGCGGCTGAATAATCGGATAGAGGTGTCGATAAAAAAAATCTTCCAAAAAACACTGCTGCACTTTGGAACATTCTTCCGGCTTGCGGTAAATAAGCCCTTGTGTTTTAAGCTGAGGAAGGATTTCAGTATTTAATACTGCTTCTTGAATATCAAACAATCGGCGGGTTTTCTGAACAATACCCTTTAACAGTGTTTCTACCGACAAATTACCCGACTCATCGGAGGGATGCCCGCTTTTGTAAAGCTCCTGTAAACCGGCAACCCGCACCATAAAAAACTCGTCAAAGTTTGAAGATACAATGCCGATAAACTTGAGCCGTTCCAAAAGCGGCACCGCAGAAGAGCAGGCCTCCGCCAAGACCCGCTCGTTAAAATCGATCCATGAAAGTTCCCTATTAAGATAGTCCATCATCGTGAAGGTCTCGCGAAACTTTGCAGGCCGCTCCGCTTACAGTTTATCGATGAGCATCGAGCACTTACCGGAGGGTATCGGCAGCGTTTTCTTTTTTTGTCCGAGGATATTGATAGTAAAGTAATAGAGCTTCTCGCTTTCCATGTGGATTTCCCAGCCCCGCTGCGTTTTTGACGACAGGATGGTAACGAGGTTTCGTTTCAGGCTCAAGTTTTCGATTCCCATCACTTCAAGATTCGGAATAATCCAATCGACGGTTTTCCGTGGGAAGCTGATGGAAAGTCCGATCACATTTTCAATCATCAACGTGATGGTCGAAAGCGCTGCCCAAAAAAGATATTGCTTACGTGGAAAATTTTCATGCCCGGGCCACTGCGCGGGGCCTTCTTTTTGCGGCAAATACGCTTCCCACAACGCGCCTTTTTTGCTGTTTCCATCGGGAGCAAGTCCGTCAAGCACATAATAGATATGCCGGATAGCACATTCCCGCGCAAGTTCCCACCGCTCATATTTTTCCAAGCCCTTAATGACGATAAAGTTCAAATGCGGGAACACACTCCCCAACGCCCCCATACCACGCTCGTTATACGCGGGGTCATCAAGCGACAAGCTGGGAATAGGATGATCGGAACCGAAAGTTTCGGGATTGAGCAAGTGTGCGGAAAGCTGTTCGGCTTTATCCTCATTGGGAATTTCGGCAAGCAGCGGCCAAAAACCGGCGATTGTCTTTTGCGGTAATTGCTGTTCATCCGCATCGATATCGTGATAAAAACCCGTTTCGGCATTCCACATAAGGGCATTGATACGAGTTTTCAGGGTAAAATAAACCCGCTTATACTGAAAACTCAATTCCTTGTCGTTAAGGATATCCCCCAACACCGACATATACAGCGCATTAACCGCGACCGCCGCATTAAAGTCTACCAGATATGCAGCTTTCTTGCGCGGCGTATTATACATTTCTACGGCTGCGAGTGGGACGCTATACAATCCGTTCGGTTGTTTAAATGAGGTTTCCAACCACTTCATATAGCGGGTTAGTACCGGCATAACATCCTTCACCCGTTTTTTATTCGCTGTCTTATGGAACATATTGTATTCCGCCCATGCAAAAAGCGGCATACCAACACCTTCGGGATTATCGCTTGAAAACACCGGCTCGCCCGTTTCGACATTGTACTGAGACCGAATTGCTCCCGATTCTTCTTGATGTGCATAAAAAAAGTCTAAACCTTGATTTGCATTATAATTTCTGTTTGAATAAACAAAAAAGAACGATGAAAAAATGGTTTCGTACTGATTTAAAAACCATCCGTTGTTATCGGGATACAGAAAAAAACTTTCAGTTATTCCTTTTTCGTTTTTTATATTGAATAAAAAATCCTGAATAAACGACCACGTTCTATCATAAATATCAACAAAATCCTGATCATAAAAATGAACTTTTGGAAAATCGCGCTTGTTCACCACTGCTCCTCAACAATCCGCCGCTTTTATCCGCACCGTTTTTGCACAGTTTTAACGGTAACCATTCAAATAGTGTCGTCCTGTTAAACACTGAGAAAAACCATACAAATATTTTGGCGAATTTTTCGCTTATATAGTATATCATATTTTTACGCATAGTTGTATAATTTTTTCAGTTTTTTGTATATTCTGATAAGAATCTCTAAAACCTATCGATTTTTTTTAGAGATATCAGATTTCATTCCAGTGTTGCAGGAGGAACGCTTGTACCAATCATTTGTTTTTCTTGAAATCCGCATTTTAATTTTATCGGATGAAAAAGCGTTTTGCTCATGCAAAGCAGGTTCCTCTGCCGGAAATTGTCCTATTTGTACACGCACACCGGGATATCCGCCGCTTTTAAAGGAACGCATTGCCCGCGATGCTTACAGGCTTGCCCAAAGTCTCGGCTGTACGCTTATCCAAAAAGCTCAATATGAATACCCTTCAGGTATGCCGGCGCTCCCTCCTGAATATCAGCTCTGCGGCGCTTCGGTAAAAATTGCAGAAAAAGGCATCCTCGATATCGAATTTCACAAACACAAAAAGCAGATCGATATTTTGGAAATACGTATCGAAGAAGATGCGGGACGCCTTATGCACGCCGACGGCAAGGCTTTTATGGATTACAGTTCTGCGGGAATGCCGAGCATCAGGATACGAACCGGTAACAACCTTGAACTGGGCGAAGAAGCGGAGATGTTTTTAACCGAACTGAACAACCGGCTGCGGTACATCGGACTCCTCACCGATTCCGACAGCAGTCATAAAATCCGCTGCAATGCCTACGTTGCCTCTACCGAATTTCCCAATCCGCCGCAGCACTATGTAAAGCTGCGAAACCTCAACTCTTTTAACTTTGTACGGAAAGCGGTGAACGAAGATTTACGGCGGCAGGAAGATATGCTCAAACAGGGGAATGAGCCGATTTCTGAAAGCCGGTTGTGGAATGCCCGTATGGAACGTACCGAACCATATAAGTCGCGGGATTTTATCGATTATGTTAAAACAAAACCGGTAGAGGAGCAAACGTTTTACACCGCGCCGGATACGCTGCTGCAAGAGGTATTGCAGACTGCCCCGGAAAATCAGCAATCGCGGAAGCTGCGCTATATTCAATCTTTCGGTCTGTCCATCCCGATTGTACGGACGCTATGTGCAGAGGCACGGCTGGCGGATTTTTTTGAAGCGGCGCTGCAATTCGGAATTGAACCGAAAATCGCTGCAAACGGTATCCTTGAAGATATCCTCCCGCTGCTGAAGCGCGCCGGTAAAACAATCGGCTCCCTTGTTTTGCAGCCTGAATACTTTGCCCGTATTTTGCGGCTTGCACAGGAAGGAACAATTAACCATCCGATTGCCCGCACCCTGCTGCAAAAGATTATCATCGACGGTGCAGACCCTGCAGCTTTGCTTGCCCAAGATGAATGGATAAAAATATCGGACGAAACCACGCTGCGGACACTCGTTCAAGATATGCTTTCCAAGCACCCGAAAGAGGCGGAGCTGCTCAAAACCGGTTCGATGAAATACCTCGAAATCCTGTGCGGGTTAGTGATGAAACGGACAAAGGGGTTTGCCGACCAGCAGTTGGTAAAGCAACTCATCAAAGAAGAATTGAATATTCGCATTATCTATGTGCTTTCGATGGGCGGGGCAATTTCGGCTACCATACAAAATGGACAGGTGAAAGCGGGAAGTACCAAAATTCTATCCGAGCTTTTGGATACCACTATTGCAAAGCGGCATATTCGTATCGAGCCAACCATTTCCGATGGACTTTTTAGTGAAGAGCTGGAACCGGCGGATTGGGCGCGGCTCATCCATACAATCTGTGAAAAAATCGCTTCGGGTACGGCAAACGGCATCGTTATAACGCACGGAACCGACACGCTTGTTTATACTGCGCCGCTGATATACTGGCTTTTTGCCGATACGCCGGTCTCCATCGTATTGACCGCATCCGGCACCGCCCCTTCGGAGTCTGAGGAAGCACGGCGAAACTTTAACGCGGCAATCAAGCTCGCTTGGGAAAAAGAGAACGGTGTCTATGTTTCTTTTAGCGGTAAGGTGCTTTCGCCGCTCAATCTCAAGTTTGTCGATTCCGGCGATATCGGCTTTGTAAACTGGAATATGCAAACGCCGCTCTTTCGAGGCGAAGGTCTGCTTTCGGATTATGACGAAAGCGACAGTCTCGTTTTTGAAAGTCTCTTGAGCGAAGCTGCCGACAATATGTTTCTGATAAAAACCTATCCCGGCATTAGGAGTGACCGGCTTATTTCGTTACAAAAAGATATACGCACGTTCTTCTTAGAGCTATACGAAAACGGTACGGCAAATATGAAAGACAGTCCGTATTCCTTAAAGGAATTTCTTAAACGCGGCAAAAAACGGCAATGCAGGTTTTACTGCACTTCTCAACAGGAAGAATCAATCGATTTTTCCACCTATGCCAGCGCACGGAACTTATGGAAAGAAGGAGCCGTACCGATGGGTATGCTTACAACCGAAACAGCCATTGCACTCTACTATGCAGCCTCTCTCGTATGCGATAGCCAAGAAGAGCTCGATCGCATTATGGAAACGGCAGCGCTCATAAACGAAAAATAAAAAGGAAAAAACTGTGAAACAACTGATTATCACCAACAACCCTAAAACCGTCGAATATATCGAAAATCAACGTAAAGGATGGAATAACAACCAAGAAACCACAGATATTGAGCTGATATTCTGCACTTCGCGAGATGAACTGTACACACAGGTACGCGACTATATCCACCGGAACTGGAAGCTGCAAAACCATGCGATGTATGGGAATATCCAACTGCACAAGCAACCCTACCGCAGTATGGTGTTAGCGGAGGGCACGGAATTGGATATCCGTTCATTGCAGTTGTGGGAGCAAGCTATGGAGCGAGTAAAACGCAATAATCCACCGAATTATTCGGAAAAAGTGCTGGAAGATTTCCAAGCTCTTGATTTTTCTCTATTTAAGAGTATAGTGTCTCGCGCGTAAATATGACACGCATAACTATGGATAATAAATAGATACATCTTATCACACACTTAGCAGTACCTAAAGGAAAAAATATGAACAAAATTATTGAACGCCTACAAGCCATCAGCTATACGGCGCAAACGAACCCCGCAACATTAACCGGCGATGATCTTGCATTTGTTACCAGAAGCGTTAAAAGCAACAATGAGAAAGTGATTGCGCAGGCGTACACAACTATCGGCTACATCGGAAATAACCGCCCTGAAAAAGTTATACATCTCATAGACGGAACCTTTGCTGCATTAAAAGATAGCAACTGGGAAATTCGAGAACAAGCTGTTTTAGCGATCGGGCGCACGGGAAGAGCAGATATCAATACGGTAAAAAGCCGATTGGATAAAATTATTCAATTACATTGTGACCCGGTACCTAAAGTCCGGGCTGCAATGTTGGATGCGTGCCAAAGTATTGCTAATGCCAAAGCCGCCGTCTTTAAGCCGTACATCGGCTTATTTGAACGGATGTTGGACGATCCTGACAGGCAAGGGGTACGCGAACATGCCCCTGACATATTTCGCATAATCGGAAAATATGAACCGGAAATAGTTGAACGTTCACTAGTGTTGTTAAAAGAAAAGCTGCGCGATCCTTCCCCTACAACACAGGCTCACGCCGTCGAAGCCATACGCACAATCGAAACGTTCTTGCGCAGAACCCCGACGGTGTAAGCCATTTATCAAGGCACCGCTAAAAATCTAACCAAGTTTTTAGAGATACCCATTAGTTGTTGGGGAGATTCACATCAAAGATTATCCCTACCCGCTTAAAGGCTATCTTATCCCGCTTACTTTTATCGATTGTACGTTTTTGATAAAATGTTTTTAAATCACCAACGGTATAGCTATGAGCGGTCTTCCATTGTGCAATCAACATAATCGTCAGCTGATCAATCGGTTTAAAGCTGATGATTGGACCAAACACAACATTATAACGATCTTCGCCCCAATTACGTTTATCGGCGCCAGAGGGAACTTTAAAAAAGGTTTTCTCCGTTTCCAGTCTAAAGGCAATCATATTCATCGGTAGGGGCATTTGATAGCCAAGCACGTATGAAGCACAATAGGTAAAGCCGTTTCTGTTTTCGCCGTCATCATTCTGAAACACCCATGATGTAAGCGGACCTACACCTGTAACACCTCGATATAAAAAGTACTGATCAATCCTCATAACTATATGAGTCCAATCATTTGGAATAATTGCCCCTAAGTCAAATTGCAAAGCGGCGCCTAAATTAGCGGTGTAAAACGCTTTCTTAAAGTTAATTGGGAGCTTATATGTTTCACCGGCCTTATCCTGATTTAACGCAAGACCGTGCCACCCTGCAAGCGTCCAACCTGATCCAATACTTGCACCTCCGTATACTTCCAAAAAAGCGATCGGAGTCCACACGATATCAAACTTCCCTTCAAGGGTAACCGGCGTAAGTTCCGCCCCCAGCTTAAATTTAATATTATTACCGCGCATAAACGGGTTATTAAAGTTCAAAACTGGAACTTTAATCACTTCCGTTACACTCAGCTTACCTGCCCAAGGATAGGTAATAGCCAGATTGATATTTGTCGAATATTTTACCTTTGATTTTTCCTCTGCCCCTTCTTCCTGCGCAGAAAGAGTACCGAGAATCAGTAGAGCACCGATCATCGATGCAATCAGTTTCTTCATAAACACTCCTTAGCGTACTCGTTTTTTCAAGACAGCATAACATAAAAATGTCGCTCATAAAAACGGCACGTTATCAAGCCTACACGGATGCAGCTTTTTATGCAAGACCTCGACAACGCGATCACAGGGTAAACGCATCAGGCGTTTTTTTAATATCCCCGCGGAAAAATTGATACTATTCGACCAGAGTTGAACCTCTTTGCGGTTCAAATGGTCTCACAGTTTCAATTTTTCCGCGATTTTTATCTACTCTACCTGATGCATTTGCCTGTCTGCTCCAAAAAAATGAGCGAAATTTTATTTCCCTGAAATGCAACAGTTGAATAAAATATGAATTTTTGAAACTGTTGCATTGGTGCGCCTCAGGCGCACACGTCAATACGCAAGTTTTCGAAAGAAAACTTGACGGTTAAGATGAGCGGCAGCATTGTAGACGCTCATCTTATACCTATGAAATTTCGCACAGAAGGAAGACAACCGCTAAAAATATTTTTAATGCGGTTGCCCTGAGCGCGATCACAGGGTAAACGTATCAGGTATTCTTTATCAGCCCCGCAGAATAAATGAGGTTGTCTTATATGTTCCGGGAAACGCCAATGTGTTGTCTTTTCTTTTATTTATGTTATAGTATTTAAAAACCGGATAAGACACAAGGAGATTTTTATGACACCGGCTGAAAATGTTTACAAAGCATTACAGGATATGGGTATCAGCTACGAAGTAGTTGAACATCCCCCTGCCTTAACAACAGAAGAAGCTGATAAATACATCGAAGGCAAAGAAGGGTGCCGGACAAAAACGCTCTTTTTGCGAAACAGAAATAAAAAACGGTGCATTCTACTCATTATGGACGAAATGAAACGGCTTGATATGAAAAAGTGTGCGGAAATGCTTGAAGAAAAAGAATTTAAGTTTGCGTCAGCAGAATTATTAGCAGAAAAACTCGGCCTTGCAGCCGGAGTGGTGTCGCCGTTCGGCCTATTGAACAATACCGCGCATGACGTAACCGTATACTTTGATAAAGCAATGCTTGACGAATATCGCATTTTAACCTTTCATCCGAATGAAAACACGGCAACGGTTTTTATCGATTCCGGCGACCTGCAGCGTTTTATCAAAAACACCGGACATGAGTATTTTATCATCACTGTGTAAGACTATTAAAACAGCCTGATGTGTGTACTCGAAGCAACCATCAGGCATATTGACTTAAAATGGCTTTGTTATAAAATATCGGTATGAAACATATCTATACGAAAATGCTGCCATTTATGGCGGCGCTGATTGTTATTTCCTGCGGAAGCTGCTCAAGTAAAGACGAAATCAAGCCGCTTACCGAAGGAGGTTCTATGAAGTTGACAAGCACGGCTTTTGCCGACGGCGAAAAAATGCCCCAAGAATTTGCAAAACTCGGAGCGAATCACATTCCTCCGCTCGAAATCGACGGTGTACCGGAGGGTACAAAGAGTCTTGCGATTATCGTGCACGATCCGGATGCGCCGCTTCCCGGCGGATTTTATCATTGGACGCTGTGGAACATTCCGCCGCAAACAACGGCGATCGGAGAAGGTAATGTGCCATCGGATGCCGTCGAAGGCGAAACGAGCTGGGGTACGAGCGGCTACAACGGGCCTCAACCGCCGTTCGGTACGCACCGTTATATTTTTTATCTCTATGCGCTCGATATGAATCTGAGTCTTCCGGCGGGCAGCAGCGTAAAAGAGCTTAAGGCCGCGATTAAGGGGCACGCAATCGAAGCTGCTTCACTTACGGGTATGTTCGGTGCTAAGGATAACCCCTGACCAAAGCAGTGAAAAATTATCCGTATACTATAATGATCTAAACTCATCATTCACCGAGGAGGTGTAGAGAAATGAATTTATTTTTGTGCTCACACTTTTCAAAAGTAGGCGCTCTTCTTAAAGATCACATTGCGGGGAAAAGAGTTGCTTTCATTCCCACTGCATCGATACATGAAGGGTATACAGGCTATGTAGGGTCTGCCCGTACAGTATTCAAAAAATTAGGAGCCGAGCTGACTGAAATTGAGATTTCAACTGCAAACGCTTCCGATATTACGCAGGTGTTTGACACAGCGGATATTATTTATTTTACTGGCGGTAATGCATTTTTCCTTATTGATCAATTGAGGAAAACCGGTACGGATACGTTGCTAAAGCAACAGCTGGAAAAAGGGAAATTATTTATTGGAGAATCAGCAGGCGCTATTGTATGTGCTCCGGAGCTTTCTTATATTGAAAAAATGGATCCTATTCCGGAAGATTATTCTCAGAGTGATTATGCCGGATTAGGACTCATCAATTTTTATGTGCTGCCGCACTATCTTACCGCACCATTCAAAAAAGTTACCGCAGATATTATGCAATCCTTCTCAAATATCGAACTATGCGCTATCAATAATGCACAAGCTCTTAGTATCAAAGACGGAGTACGGAAGTTTGTGAGTGTAGAGAAAGAGTAAAATACAAGTATGGAATTTGATGAGATGAACGCTGCCCCCATTATCAAACACATTGCGGTGCGCAGCGTAATATCAAAATCAAATTTACCCGTAGCGGATTATTCCGTTAATCCATACACCGGATGTACACATGTGTGTAAATATTGTTATGCGTCTTTTATGAGAAGGGAGAATATTGATTTATGCTTTCAATATTAGGTGCAGTATTATTTGGAGTTATAGCAATTATGACAGTTCTTGTTGCTTGCGGCTTGCCTTTGGGCGAATTTACAATGGGCGGACAACATAAAATCTTACCTAAGAAATTGAGAGTTGCGGCAGTCATTTCGGTGGCTATCCAAATTTTTGCAATGATAATTATTTTGCAAGCCGGAGGTTTTATCTCCTTGTGGTTTTCTTTTAAGGTTACTAAATATATTTGTTTCTTCTTTGCCGCTTACCTATCTTTGAATACTATTATGAACATGATTTCAAAAAGTAGGAAAGAAAAATATGTTATGACTCCGCTTTCACTTATTGCCGGAATATGTTTTTGGATAACGGCATTTCAGATGTAGTATGTAAAATGAGGATAATCTACAGTGCGTCAAATTGGAAAAATATGAGAAAAGTGATATAGTAGGATGGACGAGAAATTGACAAATTTGAATTTGAAGAGGAGAAACTTTCCCATGAAGAAAGAAATCAAAACAATAGAGAAAGATGGATATAACGGCGTATACTGGCCGAATCCGAACGGCAGTAAATATTGCATGATTGCCATGCTTGGTGATGATACAAAAGACATGATGGCAAAGGGTGGCGTCAAATGGCTTCAAAAGAAAGGTCTGAATGTCCTCACAATGTCACCGGCCCCAAAAGATTACGGTCACCATAACTATCCACTCGAACGTTTTGAGAAGGCACTTGCATTTCTGAAGACGATGGGTAATGAAAAAATCGGTATTATGGGTGCCTCGACAACTGGTATGCTTGCGCTTGTCGCAGCGTCATGCTTTTCGGAAATAACGCTTACGATAGCCATTTCTCCTTCTGATTTTGTGATGGAAGGTTTTTATCAGGATGGGAAAGACGGGGCTCACGAACGTCCGGGAGACGGAGAGTCATCTGTTTCGTATCACGGTAAGCCGCTTCCTTATCTGCCCTATGCGTATCGCCATCCGGAATACTGGCAGAAAATATCTGAGGAATCCAAACGGCGCGGCGCGATGGTTGCCAGTCGCGATTTGTTCGATGAATCGGAGAAAAGGCATCCCGTGCAGGAAGCCGAGAAAATAAAGGTGGAGAATATAAAGGGCAGCATTCTGCTGATTGGTGCGGAGGATGATGTACTTTGGGATACCTGTAAATACATTCGTAGAATGGAAAACAGGCTGAAAGAAAGGGACGCGGATAACAGTGTAGTTCTCATGACCTATGAACATGGAACGCATTTTATATTTCCGCAGACCATGTTAACAGGCATTCTTCCCGTGGGTTCCGGGCTGTTTATCAGCATGGCTTTTAAGGAGGCAAAGCAGTATCCGAAAGAGTGTAAGCAGACGAGGATTGATGTTGATGAGCGCTTATCGGAGGAACTAAAGCAGTGGATAAATTCAGCTTCATAAATCCCGGTTTGTCGAAGTAAAAAATCAAATAGGATATTACCAAGAGGAAGCAAAAGCAAATTGCCGATACTTCCTTTTTTGTTGTCAAAAATTCAAAAAATGGAAAGGAGGCATGATAAAAACTAAACGAACAAGCGGTAATGTGATACGCTGAAGTGATTCAGCGGAACCCGGGCATTAGTTCGCCATTTTTAGTAAGGGCATGACCCTTGTAAAGGAGTTGTTACGATTAGAAAATACGAGTGAAAAGTGATACCCTAGTTTGACGGGACTGGGGAGCCGGTGGAAGGCAGTGTTTTTCTTCGAACAAAAAGTTCGGTAAGGAGTTTGTGTCAAAGCCGGCCACCGTATAACAAAATGCGGCTTGCCTTTGGGCGAATTTACAATGGGCGGACAACATAAAATCTTACCTAAGAAATTGAGAGTTGCGGCAGTTATTTCAGTGGCTATCCAAATTTTTGCAATGATAATTATTTTGCAAGCTGGAGGTTTTATTTCCTTGTGGTTTTCTTTTAAGGTTACTAAATATATTTGTTTCTTCTTTGCCGCTTACCTATCTTTGAATACTATTATGAACATGATTTCAAAAAGTAGGAAAGAAAAATATGTTATGACTCCGCTTTCACTTATTGTTGGAATATGTTTTTGGATAACGGCATTTCAGATGTAGTATGTAAAATGAGGATAATCTACTGCCCTGCTTGACTGCGCCTTTATTTTTCTATTGCCTTAAACAGCGCTTGATACTCCCTTGCATTTTCCGCTAAACAGACACACCAAAATTGCACATTCACTTCCGGATCGGATAAAGGAATAACGACTTTATTATCAGGGATGGCATTATTGGTATTCGTAATATTTGTTATGAAAGAAGGCAATTTGCTGGCATATACAATTTCACGCAAAGCCGAAAGCTCGCTTTGTTCCAAAAACACTGCGTCAGGAATTTTTTGTTTACATACCGAATACCAAAAACCGATGTTATTGTGTATCAAGAGTTTTTCTCCGGCAAGGTCTTGCAGTTGCAGCGTTTTTCGTTTTGCAAGCTGATGTGAGACCGGCAAGACTACGGAAAGCTCTTCTCGAACAAAGGCTTTACAAATATAGCGTGGCGTTCCGTCAGGCTTTTTTTCTTCAAGCGGGTGGAGCAGTATAATCAGATTGTATGTTCCGTCATCAAGTCCGCGGATAAGTGATGCCTCTGTTTCCTGTAAATCGCTCTGTATTGTTTTACCGGTAAAAACTTTTGATGCGATCGGTGCCAATTCCCACATTGGAGCCGGAGCAATCGAGCCGAAAGAAAAATTGCGCAGTCTGCGGTCTGCTTCTCGAACAGCACCAATCATATCATCATGTGCAGAAACAACAACGTGTGCGTGCTGTGCTGCAAGGACACCTACCTCGGTAAGCGCAATATGATTTTTAGTACGACTAAAAAGCGGTACCCCAAGCTCGGCTTCCAAATTCTGCATAGAGCGGCTTAAAGCAGGCTGAGACGTGTGCACCATCTCTGCCGCTTTAGAAAGCGTTCCGTATTCTGCAAATGCCACAAGCTGCCGCAACTGATAAAGTTCCATAGGTATAGTATATCTCACTATGCACTTCTGATATAGCGCCTTGCAAAACTTTTATTGTACATAGTTTACTCTCTTTGCTATATTGAAAACAGCCAAATACACTAAGGAGGAAAACGATGGATTTTGTGACGTTATCAAACGGTGTAAAGATGCCGGTTCTCGGTTTCGGTGTGTTCCAAATCGATGCAAAAGAAACGGAACAGCGTGTGCTTGATGCAATACGGGCTGGATACCGTTTAATTGATACAGCCCAGTCGTATTTTAATGAAGAAGGCGTTGGGGCTGCGGTGAAAAAATCTGGTGTTGCACGGGAGGAACTGTTTATTACAAGCAAGGTATGGATTGAACACTACGGGTATGATGCGTGCCGAGCGTCCGTCCTTAAATCACTGGCAAAGATGCAGCTTGACTATATCGATCTTATGCTGCTGCATCAACCTTTTAACGACTACTACGGTGCGTGGCGGGCGTTGGAAGATTTATATGACGAAGGTAAAATAAGAGCAATCGGTGTGTCGAATTTTTATCCTGACCGTTTGGTGGATATAGCTTCGTTTTCCCGGATTCGTCCTATGGTGAATCAAGTAGAAACACATCCTCTTCATCAGCAAATTGAAGCGCATAAATGGATGAGAAGTACAACATTGTACATGAAGCATGGGCTCCGTTCGGTGAGGGGCGCGGAGGACTTTTTGAAAATCCGGTACTGAAAGAAATCGGTGCAGTATATGGTAAGACTACTGCGCAGGTAATGTTGCGGTGGCTTTTGCAGCGGAATATTGTCGTACTTGCAAAATCGGCACGGGTGGAACGTATGGCAGAAAATATTGCAGTATTCGATTTCCGTTTAAGCGATCAAGATATGCAGCGTATAGCTGCACTGGACAAGGCTGAAAGCTCGTTTTTCTCCCATTCAGATCCGAATATGGTGGAATGGTTTGTAAAGATGATCGAAGAGCGGAAAAAGAAATAATGTATCGGAGGTGATGATAATGAATAGAACAAAGAAAACAGGTCATGCGCTTATTCTAAAATGTACCCTGTGCGGAGTGCTGTTATCGGCCGGGTTGTTACTATCATTAACAGGATGTGCAACAACAAATCACAACAATCTTGTGATTGCAAAACAGGGGATGTTTTCCTCAGGCGGAATCGTGGTGCGTTCAGCAGGAGTGTTCAACCCTGAAAATCAATGGGAGGCAAGCGGATCCGGACAAACAACACATGCGGATCACGCAAATGTATTGTATCAAATTCCGGCGGTGGAAACAGAACTTCCGATGGTGTTCTTACACGGTTATGGACAGTCCCGTATGGGTTGGATGACAACACCGGACGGGCGTGAAGGCTGGAGCAATCTTTTTTTGAAAAAAGGACACAGTATTTTTTTAATTGATGAACCGCGCCGGGGTGAAGCGGGACAGAGTTCGGTCGGCGGAACCATCAGCACAAAGACATTGGATCAGAGGTGGTATACACAGTTTAGAATCGGTCGATGGGAAAACGGACGCTCTGTAGTCAATACAGGGTCTCAATTTCCGAACGATGATGCATCGGTGGATCAGTTTTTCCGGCAGATGACACCCGATACCGGTATGAAATCGGATATGGGGGCTGACTTTGATAACGAAATGGTTGCAAAAGCTGTAGCCGCAACGATTGACAGGGTCTTTGCAATGACAGGTAAAAAATCAATTTTAGTAACACATTCCCAAGGTGGCGGACCGGGATGGACGGCAGCAAAATACACCGATCATATTGCTGCAATTGTCGCAGTTGAACCGGGTGGAGCACCAGGAACAGACAGCGAAGATTTTAAAGCAGTGCTTTCTAAAAAAATACCAGTAACATTCTATTTCGGCGACTATATTGATAACGGTGATTCTAAGATTCAAGCGACCGGAATGTGGCAGATGATGCGTAGGATGTGCTATTCATTTGCGGAAAGCTATCGAGCACAAGGCGGAGACGCAACGGTTATCGACCTTCCGAAAGTAGGTATCACCGGTAATAGTCACTTTCTGTTCCAAGAATTGAATAACAAAGAAATTGCAGATCATGTTGAAACATGGTTGAAAACAAGGGGGTTATGATGATGAAATCGATGAAAAAATGTGCGGCGGTTTTTGCCGCTGCGGCAGTGTTTTTTACGGCGGCTGTTTCCGCCTTTGCCGCGGACGACAATACGCGAAACGCTAAAAAAGTACTGGTCGTTTATTATTCGGCGACCGGCACAACCGGGCGCTTGGCGAACATAATCGCAAAAGAAACCGGAGCGGATTTGTTTGCGTTAAAGCCGAAAAAGCCTTATACGTCGGCGGATTTGAATTGGACCGATAAAAACAGCCGTGTCGTTAAGGAACACGAAAAGGGTGCAGCCAATGTTTCGGTAGAACTTGAAACCGCAAAGATACCGAATTTCGAATCCTACGATACCGTTTTTATCGGCTATCCGATTTGGTGGAGCGAAGCTTCGTGGGTTGTGGACGGCTTTGTTAAAAATAACAATTTTACGGGCAAAAACGTGATTGCGTTCTGTACGTCGATATCGACCGGAACGGGCGAAAGCCGGAAACGGCTTGAAAGACTTGCGAAAACCGGCAATTGGATCGCGGGCGAACGCTTCCCGAGCAGTTTTACCGAAACTGCCGTAAAAACATGGCTCAAAGGGCTGGGACTGTAATTCAAGAAACAGCTTATAGAAATTAAGGAGGCTATTATGGCAAAGAAACTGGTGGCATTTTTCAGCGCGTCGGGAATAACGGCTAAGGCGGCTCGCATATTGGCGGAAGCTGCAGGAGCAGATTTGTATGAAATAAAGCCGGCAGTTCCGTATACAAAAGCGGATTTGGACTGGATGGATAAAAAATCGCGCAGCACATTGGAAATGAAAGACAAAAATTCGCGCCCCGCTATTGCGGACACCGATGCACACATCGCCGATTATGATTTAATTTTTATCGGCTTTCCGATTTGGTGGTATATCGCTCCGACAATCATCAACACCTTTCTTGAACGCTATGATTTTACCGGTAAGAAAATCGTTCTTTTTGCCACATCGGGCGGAAGCGGTTTCGGGAAGGCCGTCGCCAACTTGCAGACGAGTGCACCGAATGCAAAAATCGTGGAAGGCAAATTATTGAATGGACGGCTGAGCAAGGATACACTTGCCGAGTGGGCGAAAGGGCTTGGTTTATAATGAAAACGGCAACAGGACTTTTTCTTTGCTTTTTTCTTGCCGCCGGCTGTTACGCGCAAGACGACTTCGTAACGGCCGGAACCGAAACGCGGCGCGGCTTTCTCGTCGATAACGTATTGCATTCCGCTCGTTTCGGCGACATTCATTTTTCAAGTTATGTGCCGAAAGAATACGATGGAAGCAGGCCGTACGCTTTGTTTATAACACTGCCGGGATGGGGTGGTCTGTACTTTCAAGGCATCGGTATAAACATTATGCAAGAAGATTTCGGTCTTACCGCACGTGACCATAATAACGAGATGATTATCATCGCTCCCCAGCTGAATGACTGGGGAGAAACAAGTGCTAATCAAACAATTGCGTTAACAGAATATCTGCTAAGGTATTACACTATCGACCCAAAAAAGGTATATCTCGAAGGGTATTCCGGAGGCGGTGAAACCGGATCCATCATAATCGGCAAACGTCCTGAATTGTATGCGGCTTTTTTACATGTCAGTTCCAAATGGAGCGGAAAAATAGAGACCATTGTAAATGCAAAAACGGCTATCTATATGGTTACAGGACGTAACGATAGCTATTACGGCTCCCAATCGGTGTCCGAAACGTATCGAAAGTTGTACGGGCTGTACCGTAAAAAAGGCTTGCAGAAAAAAGACATTGATAGTGTTCTTGTACTGGACTTAAAAGAAAATGAATACTTTAGGCAACGCGGATATGCCGACCCCCACGCGGGTGGTGTAAGTTTTGCAAAGGAGTCCGCTATTATGGGCTGGTTATTTAAAGTTCGATAAAAAGCGGTAATATAAATGGAGGTGAAAGATGAAGTTCACACAGAAAATGATGGCAGTATTTGCTGTTGCGGCAGTACTTTTAGCGATGGGTGTCCCTGCTTGTGCTGTTCCGGGTAGTCCCGCAAATACTACGGTCAATGCGAAAAAAGTACTGGTGGTCTATTATTCGGCAACCGGTACAACAGAACGTTTGGCAAAGATTATTGCACAGGAGACGAAAGCTGATACGTTTGTAATAAGACCGAAACAGCCTTACACATCGGCAGATTTGAATTGGAATAATAAAAACAGCCGTGTTGTTCAAGAACATGAAATGGGTGTTGACAAAGTGTCTGTAACGCTTGAGTCAACAACAGTCCCGAATTTTGAAAGCTATGACACCGTTTTTATCGGTTATCCGATTTGGTGGCGAGAAGCCTCATGGGTTGTGGATGAGTTTGTCAAAAACAATAATTTTACCGGCAAGAGCGTGGTCACATTTTGTACTTCCATTTCGACCGGTACGGGTGAAAGCCGGAAACGTCTTGAAAAACTTGCCAAAACCGGTAATTGGGTGACAGGTGAACGGTTCCCCAGCAGCTTTAGCGAGGTAAGTGTAAAGGCATGGCTGAAAGGTTTAGGTTTTTAAGGTAGACCGATGTGTGGGATGAAGAAGCTGTTTCCTCTGTTATGCAGTCTGTTCCTTTCGTTATCTTGTACGGCACAAACGGCGGAGCAAGGCGGCAGTGTAAAAACTACCGACATCGCATCGGGAGGACGGATGAAAGTTGAAGATATTACCGCGCAAACCGTGATTGACCGCGTTATCGCCGATACTGGTTTTTCTCCGTGGGGTAGGCTGCTCTTCCCAGCGGATTCAGGTTATTGGAGCGGAGCGACACTCGGCACTTTGCAGTTGAGATGGTACAGCCATATCGATGCAGCAAAGACGGTAGAGATCATCCGTTATTTTAAAGCTCAAACCCTCCGGGGCGAGCCGGTCTTTTTCGATATCTACACGGAAGCGGAAAAACAGCGCGATCCGCGAAAACGGAATACCGGACTCTTTTTCTTTCGTGGTAAGAAAGGTGCAAAAAGTGCAATCTGCAGTGCAGGCGGCGGCTTTGTATATGTCGGGGCAATGCATGACAGTTTCCCTCATGCACTGGAACTTTCCAAGCGCGGGTACAATGCCTTTGCCCTCATCTATCGCCCCGGCTCGCAAACAGCCTGCGAAGATTTAGCTCGAGCGGTTGTCTTTATTCATGAACACGCTGGGGAATTGCAGCTCGATTCCACAGATTATTCTCTGTGGGGCGGTTCAGCGGGTGCGCGGATGGCAGCATGGCTCGGCAGTTTGGGGACGGAACGATTCGGCGAAAAAAAATACCCGCGTCCAGCTGCCGTCATCATGCAGTACACAGGACTTTCGGAAGTGCACGGTAACGAACCGCCGACATACGCCTGTGTCGGAACCGCAGATGGTATCTCAAGTTTTCGGGTGATGGAAGATCGCATCCAGCGGATCAAATCGAACGGAACCGACGCGGAAATAGAAATCTTTGAAGGCTTGCCGCACGGGTTTGGCTTGGGAACCGGCACAGTTGCCGAAGGGTGGATCGATAACGCGGTACAAGTTTGGGAGCGGAACATTCAAAAGCGGTAATCTTTTGAATGTTCCGAATGATGGGTATATTATCACCGTTTCAAAATTTCAATCAACACCCCCGACGCAGGGGATAATCTTTGTACGAATGAAGGAAGCTATATGAAAAAATTGACCATTCTTATGATGCCGATTTTTACGTGCGTGCTATCTTGCACCTCAGCGGAGACAAAAATGACTACATTGTTACAAAATTATACAGTAACAACAGCTATTCCCAAGGCGTATTTTTCTACTGCCGCAAAACAGGGAACAGTGCATCTGATTGAGTATGCTACCTATGATTACACTCAAGCCGCCCGCCCGGCAATTACAAAGAAAGCATACGTTTATCTTCCTTACGGGTATAACGCGGATGATATAAAAGGCTATAATACTCTGTTTTATATGCACGGGTGGACTGGGATAGCCGGTGAACTGTTTACAATAGGGAACGGTTTTATCAAAAATATGTTCGATGTTATGATTGAAAAAGGGGATATTCAGCCGCTCATCATTGTTGCTGCAACATTTGATAATGATAATGCCCCACAGGATTTTTCACGCAGTGTTGATGAACTGGGGATATTTCATCATGATTTCCGGAATGCGAGCCGAGTTTTCAAGTTGCCTATCAAATAAAAAAGGAGATTCCAAAAGCCTATTGCTTTGAAATCTCCTTGTGTGTTGCTTTTAATCTTAAAGCGGTGTTTTTTTAGCTCTGATATGCTTTCAGCATCCATGCCAATTTTTGATATTCTTTGGTATAGCCGTTGAACATATCAGCTGTAACGCCGTCACCTTCTTTTTCGGCAAGTTCGACGATTTCTTTTGAATCTTTAATCCAATAGTCGGTATCGGAAACGAGAGCGTGAATAACCGCATCGGTTGATTTGGGACCGTCTTCCAATTCTTTAATCATCGCAATTGCCAGTGCTTCTTTCATACTGGAAACGGGGTTGCCGCCAAGTGCGAGAATTCGTTCTGCAACTTCGTCGAGAATATCACCCGCTTCGTCATACAATTCTTCAAGTTTTGCATGAAGGGTAAAAAAGTGACTTCCCTTCAAGTTCCAATGTAGGTTATGCTTTTTGACATAATCAACCAGTTGATTTGCAAGATACAGATTTAATTTCTTTTCCATTTCTTTTGTCATAATTGTCTCCTATTAAAAGATGTATGTTTTGCACTTCTAAAGAAATACATTATCATCTTTGTATTAAAAAAATACATAAAAAAACGGCAATCGTCAACAAAATTCGTCGTAATAGACTTCTGTGTTGCATAATAATCAAAGTTCTTTTAACAAGCATACTATCTGCAAATTATGTAAGCGGCGAGCGAGCGATCGGCAAAACGGCGTTTTTTGAGCGTGCATACCTTTGCAGCCATCGTTTTACGGGAACTGTCCAATCATTTTCATGGGTACCCTCTAAAAGAAAGCGTTCAAACAAGAAGTGAATGTGTGATCTCACTTTTTGTTTGATCTGCTCAGAAAGTGTTTCGTCGGAGACATCGTTTGTTGTACTATCACATATATCAATCACTTTACCTCATTTAAATATGCGAACAAAGATACAAAATCGCTAAAGGCTTGACAATTTCTCAATATAATAGAAAATATTTTCTATGAAACCTCGAAAAATTTGGATTATTACCTGTTTATTCTCCGTTATTCTCATTTCTACCGTATCGTATGCACCGTCTATCTTTGCCCAATCTCAGCAGGATCGGACGCAAAGTACGATACCGTATATGCAATACCTGCAATACTTAAATGAGGCGCTTCAACGCTATTATGTCGATGAGGTAAATCCGGAGGTACTCTTTCAGGGCGCCGCGGAAGGAATGCTCAATGCACTCAAAGACCCGTATACTATGTATATCGACAACGGCAGTCTAACCGGCGTCGGGTTGCAGGATACCACAACCGGCTACTTCGGCGGCATCGGTATTACCTTTACCAAGCCTACCGCTTCGGCAGCTGAACGCCCATCCTATATTGAAGTTGCGTCTGCCCTCGAAGGAACCCCTGCGTGGAAAGCAGGCATTCAGGCGGACGACCTCATTACCGAAATCGAAGGAGAATCCACCATCGAGATGACGCAGGCGGATGTCGTGGCAAAGCTCCGCGGCAAAATCGGTACCTCCGTTACCGTAACCGTCCGACGCGGAAAGAATATGGAATTTCCGGTTAAACTAGTGCGGGCACGGATTGAAGTTCCAACCATTAAATACATAAAGCTTGATAAAGATATCGGTTATATCCGCCTGATAGAATTTAATCCGAATAGCAGCCGCCGCATACGGGAAGCAATGGAAAGTCTACAAGCGGAAGGCGTAACCAAATTGGTACTCGATCTCCGAAATAATCCGGGGGGACTTATTGATGCGGCGGTCGATACGGCGAGCCTTTTTATCAAAGAAGGATTGATTGTTTCGACAAAATCGCGCATTCCTCAGTACAACCTTGAGTTTAACACAAACGCTGCAATCGATGCGGTATTTGCGGATGTGCCGCTTGTTGTACTTATCAATAAAGGTTCCGCAAGCGCCTCGGAGATATTGGCGGGAGCCTTAAAGGACTATAAGCGCGCATACCTCGTCGGGGAAACCAGCTACGGAAAAGGTTCCGTGCAGCAGATCTTCAATTTGACACAAAAAGATTCCTTTAAGATGACGACTTCGCGCTATTATACACCGAGCGACGCAAACATCGACAAAACCGGCATTAAACCGGACAAAGAAGCGGTGCTATTCCCGCCGTTATCGGCAGATGACGAAAAACAGCTGGAAAAACTGTTCAAAGATGAAAAACTTTCCAACTTTGTCAAGAAGAACAAGGATTTAACCGCAGTACAAATTACCCGATATGCGGAAACGCTCGCAAAAGAATATTCCCTGAACAAAGAATTGCTCCGCATTCTGATTCGGCAGGAATATAATAGAACTCACACCGCACCCGCGGCTGATATTGAATATGACGCGCCGCTGCAAGAAGCTGTCAAAATTCTTAAAAGCGGAACCTTGCCGCAACTACTGCGAAACAGCAAAACTGTACGTCAAATGCAGGACGAAGCAGCTCAAGAAAAAGCCGCAGCCGAGTTGAAGAAAGCTTCATAAATCGGTATTACGAAGCGATGAAGCAATTTATTATCGAACAAAAGCCGGATAGTAAGGGTATGCTCACCTTGAGCGGCAAAGCTTTTATATACTTGGTAAAGGTACGGCGCATGCGAGAAGGCGATATCCTACCGGCGCTGCTGCCGCAAAGCGGCGCTGCCGATATGGTCATCGATTCGATAAATACCGCAAAAAAAACACTGCGGTTAAAGCGGCAAGCAGCGCCACTCGGTGTGTCTGAAACAGCTGCTATGGGTGCAACCAACCAAGCCGCAAACTGTTCGCTTGCGTATGCCGCACCTGCTGCCGACCTTATCTTGCTGCAATGGGTGCTCAAAGGCTCTAAAACCGACACGATTATCAGGCAGGCGACGGAGGCAGGCGTGTGCGCCGTTTTACCGGTAATTGGCGAATTTTCCATTGCAAAAAAACAAAACCCTGCACAGCTGGAACGGTTCAGGCGCATTATCAAAGAGGCACGGCAGCAATCCGGTTCTCCGGTCGGTACCGTCGTTATGGAACCGGCGCCGCTTGCCGAAATGCTCAACACCTTAAAAACGCTTGTACCGGCTGCTACTACCGTGTTTGCTCAGTGCAGCGAAGCCGCCGAGGCGTCCGTCGGATTTCACCAACTGCTTGCAGAAAAGCCTTCCCACATCGTACTGGCAATCGGAGCGGAGGGAGGCATAAGCCCCGCGGAAGCAGCGGTACTCCGCGAAGCGGCATTCCAAACCATTCATTTTAAAACGAACGTATTACGTGCAGAAACCGCCGCACTGTATGCGATTGCAGCGGCACAAACTATTATAAACGAGGCTGACCAATGGCAATTACCCGTATAAACCTCTTAACAATCCCCATCGATATTCTCCCCGACGAAGATATAGAACAAACCGTAATGGATATGTTGGACAAAGGCGAACCGCAGCATATTGTGTTCATCACAATCTGGGATTTACTCAGGGCTCGGCGTGATACGGAATTCCGTACAATGCTGAAGCAAGCGGCACTCTGCCTTCCGCTTTCAAAAAGTTTATTAAAAGCGGCGCAGTTCCTCAAACTTCCCGTACCGATTAGACGCGACTCCTTTGATATGATTATCAGAATCTTGAATATTATCGATTCTCACTATAAAACGCTCTATTTATTGGGCGGACGTGCCCAAAACCTACTCGATGCTGAACGTAATGTACACGTAACCTTTCCGGGTATCGGTATTGTCGGCCGTTTTAACGGCTTTTACCGCAAGAATATGGAACCGGATATTCTCCTTTCGATTGTCAAAGCCCATCCCGCCCTGTTGATTGCCGGAAACGGTATTCCCGGCGGCGTTCGATGGATTCATCGGAATAAAGCGACATTACCCGCAAGCATCTTTATCCACGACAACGATATCATCGATATCTTTGCAAAACGTAAAAAACGTATTTCGGACGCTGCATTTCGGAAAGGACACGAGTTTTGGCCGCAGCTGCTGCGCAATCCTTTTAAAGTATTTTACGTATTCCGCTACCTTCTCTTTTTGCTGATTGTGCTGTTCTACCGGCTATTTAGAACATAAGGCGGTCTAACTTCGGCTGCAGGTACAAAATTCATATTTTGTTCGACCGGTGCATTTTAAGGACATACATACAACCATGAAAGAGCATTACTTACTTGATACGGAAACCGTAAAGACCTACCTTGTTGAAGAGCTTCGGCTATTTTCGCCGAATGAACCGCTCGATGCGGAAGAAATCGGGGACGGAAATATCAACTATGTATTCCGTGTACGTTCGCGCACCAGCGGAAAAAGCATTATTGTAAAGCAGGCAGACCGGTTGCTCCGATCATCGGGGCGTCCGCTCGATATTACCCGCAGTAGGAGAGAAGCGGACGCACTCCGCATTTATGCAGCCCTTACCCCGCAGTTCGTACCCCGTATTTACGCCTACGACGATACAATGAGCGCTATCTGTATGGAAGATATTTCCTATTGCGGTAATTTACGGAAGGAACTGATGGCAGGGCGTCCGCTTCCGGCGAGTTTTGCGGAAAACGCAGCATCCTTTTTGGCCGATGCAGTTTTTCCGACAAGCGATCTATTTTTGCCGCCGGAAGAAAAAAAGGAGCGGGTAAAAGCTTTTATCAATCCCGAGCTGTGCGCAATTTCCGAAACGCTTGTATTTTCCGAGCCGTACTGCAACGGGAAAAAACGCAACCGCATCACCCCCGGTAACGAGGCCTTTGTACAAAAAACGCTTTACAATGATGAAGTCCTTAAAGCTGAGGTTGCTTCGTTACGAGAAATCTTTATGAATAAGGCAGAGGCGCTTATCCACGGTGATTTGCATACGGGTTCGATCTTTATCGGCAACACTATCGACGTACCTATCAATACGAATACCACTCCCGATAGGAATGCGACAAGCGAGCCATGTATGAAAATTATCGACCCCGAATTTGCCTTTTACGGCCCAATCGGATATGATCTCGGCAATATTATCGCTAATCTTTATTGTGCATGGATGTATGCCGCTTTTACCCGCAAAAAGCTCTCCGCCGCCGATAATTTTATCGAGCGAATGGCTGCTGCAATCGAAGCGCTTCCACAGCTTTTTACCGCAAAGGCATTGAAACGGTGTAACACCGTTCCATTAAGCGACCCGCTCTACAACGAACGGTATATCCGGCGACGGATCGCTGAAATACTCGTCGATGCCTACGGCTTTGCCGGTACAGAAATCATCCGCCGAACTATCGGGGACACAAAAACTGCTGAATTCGATGCGATGGGTTCAGATCCGCGGCGTGTTACTATGGAACGTATCATAATCAAGATAGGCTGTAGGCTCATTAAGCGGCGGCGGCAAGCGAATATTGGTGCACTCACGATTACATACTTTAAAAAAGCTCTTTTAAAAAGCAGGGTATAAATGAGAAAGGCCTTGCGCTAAACTTGCAAAGACATCGGCGATACCCCCAGACCAACAACCATTACCATTATGTAACAGTCACCCATCGATAAACGGAGCACATAGCCACGTCAGCTCGTGTTTATTTGCAGTAAGATGAACGATTTTTGAGTGGGGAATTTCCGCAAAGCGGCGGATGGTATCGAAATCGGGCGCCCCCTGCATTTTGATTGTACAGATAAATTTTGAACAAAGGCCGCTTGCCCGCCACCGTTCAATCCATTCCAGTAAGCGAGGAGGATAACAGATAACATCGGAACACACCCAATCCTGTTTACCGAGACTTTCGGGAGTTAATGTAAATGCGTCATGCTGCATAAAGGTAATCCGCGGTTCACGCATCAAAAAATCCGCCAGCGGGCTTCGGTCGATAGCAGTTATCTCTGCCCTCAGATTATTCAGCACCCATGTCCAACCGCCGGGACAGGCCCCCGCATCCACACAATGTGAGCCGCGCTGAGGTAATGCCCACTCTACCGGTATTACCGATGAAACAGCCCCTCCCTTTTGCTCTGCAGCAACAGCTTTTGTAGGCAGGGAGTGTGTTTCGGTATTGCGTGTTTCAGCGTCGGGTGTTTCAGCGATGCGAGTTTCAGTGTAGTTGGTTTCGGTGGCACGAGTTTCGGCAGAGCGCCGATAGTAAAAATCCAACAGGGATAAGGCTTCCCATAATTTAAGATAGGCGCGGCTTGGCGGATTTTGATGGTCTTCAGTAAAACGGATAACGCCAAGTGGAAACGGTGACGACGTTCTTGCAGACGCAAGCAAGGTATGTTCATCCAACAGCGACCACACCCCCATACCGGCAAGCGGCACGGTATAAGGAAACGGTTTTTCTTTTTTGCTGATATACGGCAGCTTTGCCCCAATCAATTCCGCCCGCCTAAAACAGTTAAGCGGATAGTGCGCCCAATTTCGCTGAATACCTCGCAACAGCTCCGCAGCTTCTCCAATACTGCGGAACCGCACCACAAACGGTTCTTCCCAACACAGCTGCTTCCAAAATACTTCCTGCCGTATATCTTCACAGTACACAAGCTTGCTTGTCTGAACCGGTACACTGTTCACCTTAAAATCACTATAGCCATTGGAAGCGGAAAAAAAACGCCACATACGCCCGGGCAAACCATTAGCCTGCAAAGCTAACTCATCATCCAAATGCGATTCAAAACCTTTTACCGGTATCCATGCCTTACCGGCTAACTTACAAATAGAACCATAAGGTTTTGCAGCGGCAATTTTACACAAATCCATCGTCATAATAGTATTGGGCTGCTTGGGATTCTATCATATCTCTATACTTTTTGGACAGCCCTGTTCGTTTTGGGCGAAAGATGTCTGCGATTCCATAAAATACTATGCAGTGCTTAAATTGCAATAATAGACATATTTTTCCTTGCAGATTGCACTTTTCCATGGTATAATTATTTCTATGTAATGATTTGTCGGTAAACACGGTTTTTTTACCCAATGTTTACGGTTGATGTGCATAAAAAATATTATGTTATATGGAAAAACGATTGACAAGATGAAAAATATGTATATAATACCCCCCCCCCCCATCTTTTGGAAATATACGACGCATCTGCGTTGTCGCTTCATAAAAAACAGTCCTCGACGTATCAGAAGCGGCACGGATGCCGCTGGTTCCAAGCTGCAGCAAGTTTTTCGTCAGAAAAACTTGTCGTTGGACAGCGTACACGGACGTACGCTGTCCAACATGCCTGCGGGTGTTTTTTATACGCTCCTAGCATCTGCATCGTCTATTTCCAAAAGACTTTTTTTCGCAATATACAGCACATCTACTGTGTCGCTTCTCTGACAGGATGTCAGTGGTTCCATACAATATCGAGTTTTTCGTTTATGAAAAACTCGAAGTTCAGAAATGTCCACGGATGGATATTTCTGAACGATGGCATCCGTGCCGCTGGTGAAAATCCTCAACGTATCAAAATATCCATAAACGGATGTAAAAATATCAATTCCGGATAATCCATTTCTATATTATTCTTTAGGGGTTTCCAAAGGGTACTCCCTTTGGTCGATATTTTTCTTTTTTTAGGGTCGTAGGGAGCTTTTTTTCTTTTTATCGAAAAAAAAGAAAAAAAGCTCCCTACACAAAGGAGGTTCACAATGAAACATCGCTTTTCACTTAGGAACAAATTGATGCTTGTATTCGGTGCATTGATTTTTGTAGCCGGATTCACTCTTGCGCTTATCGGAGTGCGTACAGCACGTAAAGCCGTAACCGAAAAAGTAAAAACACACCTTATCGACAAGGCAACCGATGTTGCCGAAATACTTGACGGACGGGTTAATGCATTCTTTCAATTTTTGGAAGGCATAACCAGAATGCCCGTATTGCGCGATAATACCATTACATTTAGAGAAAAAATGGCAATACTTGCCGAAGAAGCAAAATTCAATTCCATTATCAGTGAATTATATATCACCGATAAAAGCGGAAACTTATACAACTTAGACGGATCTGAGATAGCGTTTAATAATACAAAATGGTTTCAAGCAAGTATAAACGGGGAAAAAAATACGACGGAACCCTATATCGATTCACAAAATAACATATTTATAACTTTTTCTTTACCGGTGTATGATGACAATAGGAATATTATCGGAGTATTGGGTGCCGATGTTGACGGCTTATGGCTCACCGATCAAATTGACGATATTGTGGTTGGCAAAACAGGATATTGTTATATTTTAGGTCTTACGGGAACGACCATCGCTTCAAAAGACTTTACAGAAGTTGAAAAAATGGAGAATGCACAAGAGACAGTAAAAACCGATTCGACTTTCAAATCTATTGCGTCCTTTGAAAAAATGGCGGTAGAAATCGACGAGCCTTCAATCGGTTTTTATGAATACAAGGGAATAAGCAAAATAGCCTCCTATGCCACTATGAAAACAACCGGCTGGACGGTAATCATCTCTGCTCCGGTTGAAGAGTTTATGGGAACAATAAGCGAGCTGCGTCTCGAAATGATTATTATCGGTTTCAGCATTTTAGCGGTAAGTTTGATTATCGTCTTTTTTGTTGCCCGTGCAATGATAAAGCCTATCAATGTTGTTGTTAGCGCCCTCAAAGATATAGCGCAAGGCGAAGGCGATTTAACGGTGCGTCTGCCGGTGCACGGCAACGACGAAGTAACCGATTTATCGGAATACTTTAATGAAACAATTGAAAAAATTGGAGCAGCGATTAAATCCGTCGGTGAAAGCAGTGAAGATATGACCAATATCGGTAACGAGCTTGCTTCAAACATGAACGAAACGGCCAGCGCCGTTAATCAAATCAGCGCCAATATCGACGGAGTAAAGCAGCAGGCAATGACCCAAGCAGCCAGCGTTACCGAAACGGCTGCAACTGTCGAAGAAATTGTTCGCACCATTAAGCAGCTGAATAATAGCATCGAAACGCAGGCAGCGAGCGTTGCGCAATCCTCATCTTCTGTAGAAGAAATGGTTGCGAATATCGCCTCCATCGGACAGACGCTCGGCAAAACCGACGACGTAATCAAAAGCCTTACAACCGCAACCGGCGACGGCAAAGCAACGCTCGTTACCTCCAATACCGTAACGCAGAAGATTGCAGAAGAATCAGGTTCGCTGATGGAAGCATCGAGCGTTATTCAGCATATTGCATCTCAAACCAATCTGCTCGCGATGAACGCTGCGATTGAGGCGGCTCATGCGGGAGAAGCAGGCAAAGGCTTTGCCGTCGTTGCGGACGAAATCCGCAAACTCGCGGAAGAATCCTCAACGCAAGGTAAAACCATCACCACAACGCTAAAAACCTTATCGGGAGAAATCGAAACCCTCTCCGCTTCTTCAAAAACGGTAGAAGAAAAGTTCAATGCGATTTTCACTCTTGCCGAACAGGTTAAGGATATGAGTAACAGGCTTACCGAAGCGATGCGGGAACAGGAAAACGGCAGCAGAGAGGTACTTACCGCCATTAAGAGCATCAACACCGTTACGGTGGAAGTACAGGCAGGTTCGGAAGAAATGCTGAAAGGCGGCGAAGGCGTTGCAGTCGAAATGCGGAAACTCGACGACCTTACGCGCGTCATCACCGAAAGCATGAACGAGATGGCCTCCGGCGCGGTGCAGATTAGCAATGCCGTGCAGGAAGTAAATGAGATCAGTCAAAAGAATAAGCGGAGTATTGAGAGCTTGGCGGAGGAAGTGTCTAAATTCAAAGTCTAGACTTTTGAAAATATACGGCGCATCTACTGCGTCGTTACGCAAAAGCGAATGCTCAACGTACAGCAAGTACGCCTCCGCTTCGCTTTTGCTAAACTCCTTGTGTCTACACCGTCTATTTTCAAAAGCGTTGGAAATAGTTTTTTCCGATAAAAAGAAAACACACCCTATAACTCCCAAAAGAAAAACTACGGCTTAGGACTTTGCCCTAAGAACCCACTTTGATACCAGAGCTTAGTTCCGAACCAGAAGTTTAGCTATTATGATTTTTTACGAAAAATGCGTTTCAGGACAGCTAAGGACGGCGGAGGTTCCATGCAATAGCGGTGTTTTTGCCGCATGGCAAAACTTGCAAGGGGCCGTCCAAAAACTGAAAGCCTATCGGCTTTTTCTGTAAGGAAATGAATTATCACATCCGCTAAAGCGGATTGCGTAACAGTTTTTAGACAGTTTTCTTAGATTTAGATGCAATGTTTAAAATTAAGTTGTTACTGTATAAAGACTTAATTTTAAACTCGCGGGGATGTCGAAAAAGTAACCAACTTTTGAGACATCACCAACGTACTATTTGAGCGGCTAAAAATAAAAAAAACGCTCGGCAGAGCGAGCGTTTTCGCGCACGAATTCAGCATCCTCTAAAATTAATATTTTATTCGGCTGCTGAATTTTAAGGAGCGTTTTTGTTCAGAGCGTAGTGTTATTTACGCCTTAGCTTCGGCGGCTTTCTTGTTTTTCAGCATTGCACGGCCGACTTTTGAGATATTAACTTTCTTTCCGTCAATTTCCTGCTCATACAACAGCTTAACACCGGTTTGGCCGGTTACGGGGCATGTCCCCCGCCCATGATTGGGAACGCTTTTAATTCCCTTTCCGCGATGTGCTTTCGACATAGTTTAGCCCTCCGCTGCCTTTGACTTTGCAGCGCCCTTGTCTGCATCGTCTTTCTTTGCATCTGCCGACTTCTTCGTGCTCTTATCGAGCGTATAGTCAACTAGCTCTAAAATTGCAACCTGTGCGGCATCACCCTCACGTAAACCTAATTTAAGCACGCGGGTATATCCGCCGTTTCGATCCTTCATACGCGGACCGATGTCGGTGAACAATTTATTCAAGATTGCCTCATCCCAAATATAGGTTGCAGCCTGCCGCCGATTATGTACTGAATCGACCTTAGCACGGGTAATAAGCTTTTCTGCGGTTCTCCGAATCTCCATCGCCTTTTGTTTTGTCGTAGTAATCCGCTCGTACTTAAACAGTGATGTAACCATGTTACGATGCAATGCGCGGCGATGTGCACTGGTACGTGAAAGCGGATTAAAGCCGTTTTTATGCTTCATCTGTTTCTTCCTTTTGTCTCGATAACTTGATCGAATTTTTTAAATGACTGTAATCAGTCATACCCAAACTCAAATTACGTTCCGCCAACTTTTCTTGTATTTCCTGCAAACTCTTCTTTCCGACATTTCGAGTTTTCGAAATCTCATCCTCGGTCATCATTGTCAAATCGCGGATTGTTGAAACGTTTGCGTTTTTCAAACAATTGGAAGCCCGCACGGAAAGATCAAGTTCGGTGATCGGTGTGTCAAGCAATTGCTTTATCATTTCATCGCTTTCATCGGATTCATCATCGCTGATCAATTCATTTTCGTTAAAATTGACAAAAACGGTAAAATGTTCTTTCGCAATTTTCGCAGCTTCTGCTAACGCATCCTCAGGTCGTATGGTGCCATCCGTCCAGATTTCAAGCACAAGCTTGTCGTAATCGTTACGCTGCCCTACTCTGCACGGTTGAATTTCATAACTGACTTTCCGAACCGGGCTAAAGATGGTATCCAACGAGATCGTCCCGACAACTTCGACATATTTTTCGTTCGTTTCTGCCGGTACATAACCGCGGCCGAAATCAACCTGAACCTCTATCTCAACATGAGCATTATCCATCAGCTCCATAATATGGAGATCATCGGATAAAATTTCAAGCTGACCGGGTTTTGCAAAATCGGCCGCACTAACAGAACAGGGGCCTTTAAAATCAAACAAAAAGACATCTTGTTCAATCTCATTCGGGAGCCGCAGCCGCATTTGTTTTAGGTTATTCAAAACTTCCATTGTGTCTTCGGTTACGTTTGGAATTGCTTCAAACTCGCTTGAGATACCATGCGGAACATCATCAGCATCGTAAGAGGTAATTTTTACAGCGGAAATAGCATACCCTTGTATTGAAGACAACAAAACACGCCGCAAACAATTGCCGATCGTTGTACCGAAGCCTGTTTCAAAGGGAGACGCCGTAAACTTACCATAGCTGTCATTTGAGACATCTGCTGCAAATTCCAGACCTTTTGGTTTTTTGAATCCTTTCAAAAGATTTTTACGAGCCATTTAAACTCCTTTTTATTAGATACGGCGAGTCTTGCGGGGACGGCAACCGTTATGCGGAATAGGAGTTACGTCATTAATAGAGCGAACTTTTAACCCCATAACGCCAAGCGTTCTGATTGCGGATTCGCGGCCGACACCGGGTCCCTTCACAAATACGTGAACTTCTCGCAATCCATACTGCTGAACACGCTGTACAGCCGTTTCTGCGACCGTCTGTGCAGCAAAGGGGGTCGATTTTTTCGCACCGTTAAATCCTAATCCACCGGAGGACGCCCAAGACAACGCATTGCCTTTCAAATCGGTTATGGTAATAATGGTATTATTAAAGGTTGCCTGAATATAGACATTTCCTTCATATACGCTTTTCTTTTCTTTTCGTTTTTTTGCAGTTGTAGCCACAGCTTATCCTCCAAAATTACTTCTTCTTACCGGCAACGGTCTTCTTCTTACCTTTGCGAGTACGGGAATTGGTTCTTGTGCGTTGTCCGCGGACGGGCAAACCCTTACGATGTCGTAAACCACGATAGCAACCGATATCCATCAAGCGCTTTATATTTAAAGCGACCTCGGTACGAAGCCGACCTTCAACCTTGTAATCTTGGTCGATAACGGCACGGATAGCGGCAAGTTCATCCTGATTTAAATCGTTGATCATCCGCATCGGATCAATTTTTGATTTTTCGCAAATTGCTTTTGCAGATGAGTGAGATATTCCATAGATATACGTCAACGCGATATTAACATGTTTATTGGGGAGGTCGACCCCAGAAATACGAGCCATTCTTCAGTTTCCTCCATTAGCCTTGGCGCTGCTTGTGTTTGGGATTAGTGCAGATAATCCGCACAATTCCATTGCGTTTAATAACCTTACATTTATCGCAAATAGGCTTTACGCTGGTTCTTACTTTCATATTGTTTTTCTCCTTAACAAAAGAATAACCTTTCCCGAAATACTACAGATTCCGTGATCTGAGCTTTCCTCGTTTTACCAACCCCTCGTGATGGTGCATTTTAAGCTGCGCTTCGATTTGACTCATCGTATCAAGATCAACGCCAACCAAGATGAGAAGCGAGGTACCGCCCATCAGCATCGAAATCGACTGAGGGAAGCCGAAAATGGTCTGTATTACAGTCGGCAAGACGGCAATCAGCGCCAAATACAACGAACCGGGTAAAATCAGCCGATTTAAAATCCGTTGCAAGTATTCCTCGGTTTTATCAGTTCTAATTCCGGGAATAGATCCGCCGTTTTCCCTTATCTGCTTTGCAATTTCTGTGGGGTTTAACGAAATCTGTGTATAAAAATATGCAAAAAACACAATAAGGATCAAATAGAAAATATTGTACCACAAACCATTCGGACGCAGAAAATGCGCAAGACTGTTCAGCCACCGGACATTCGGCCCTATCGTTGTCGCAATCGAAATCGGAAAAGTCAAAAATGATGATGCAAAGATGATCGGAATAACACCCGATGGATTAATCTTAAACGGAATGTAGGTGTTTTGACCGCCATACATTTTCCGCCCTACAACCCGTTTCGCATAGTGCACCGGTATTTTCCGCTGCCCTTGCTGCTCATAAACAACCAGTACGATAATACCGACAAACATAATCAATGCGATGACGACAAAAACGAGGTTTAATTCACCAAGCCGCACCAGCCGGATCATCTGCGAAACGGCGTGGGGTAATCGGACAATAATACCCGCAAAGATAATCATCGAGATACCGTTTCCGATACCGCGAGCTGTAATCTGCTCGCCCAACCAAACCGTTATCATGGTACCCGTCGTTACGGTAAGCATCGTAACAAAGATGTACATAAACCGGCTTTGAAGCACGATAGCACCGGGTATCGAATAAGCATAGAAGGTTACCGCATAAGATTGAATCAATGCGACAAACACGGTAAGAATTCGCGTCCATACCTGTATCTTTTTCCGGCCGCCGTCATCTTCCGCAATCTTTTTCAAACTCGGAAATACGAATAACGCAAGCTGCATCAAAATTTGAGTTGAGATATACGGCATAACGCCAAGCATGAATACGGAAAAGTTGGAGAATGCCCCGCCGACAAAGAAGTCCATATAATCGACAAAAGCATTTCCCCGTACCTGCGATTGAAAATATGCCGATAAGGCGTGGGGATCAATACCGGGAATAGTGAGTACCGATCCCAAGCGAAATACGATCAAAATTCCAACCGTAAACAAAATGCGGTCGCGTAATTCTTTTATCCGAAATACATTTACAAGTGCATTGTTAGCCATGTATGAAGCCCGCCTGCTTAGCCGTTCTGTTTAACGACTGTCCCGCCGGCTTTTTCAATCTTTGCCTGCGCCTGTGCGGAAACTTTATCTACATCAACCGTCAACTTTTTGGTAAGATCGCCGGAAGCGAGAACTTTTACCAAAGCCGTTTGCTTTTTCAGCAGCCCCTTTGCTTTCAGCGTTTCTTTATTAACGGTTTCCCCATCGGAATATTTTTCATCGATCATAAATAAATTTACAACCGAATATGTTTCCTTAAAGGGATAGTTAGAAAAGCCTTTTTTCGCAACGCGGCGATACAACGGCATTTGTCCGCCTTCAAAACCGATATAGGTTTTGCCGCCGGATCGTGCATTCTGGCCTTTGTTTCCCTTACCTGATGTCGTTCCCCGACCGGATGAAGAACCGCGGCCTACAATGCGCTTTTTCTTATTTGCCCCTTTCGGCGCATTCAATATAAAATCAGACATTAATCAAGCTCCTCTGTTTCAACTAAGTGAGAAACCGCCCGTACCATACCTAAGATGGCGGGAGAAGCGGAGTGCTCAACTACGGAATGCAATTTTCCAAGCCCTAAGGAACGAACGGTTGCGCGAACCGGCTTTTTTTGTCCAATGGTGCTTTTAACTAACGTAATCCGAATTTTCTTTGCCATAGTTTACCCCCAGACATCCGTAATAGACTTTCCGCGGTTCTTAGCAATCGTTTTAGCATCCATTAATTCCGATGCAGCCTCGAAGGTTGCCCGCACGACATTTACTGCGGAGTTTGACCCCAAGGATTTTGAAAGAACATTCGCTGCTCCAGCTGCTTCCATAATCGCACGAATAGTACCGCCTGCGATAATTCCCGTACCGGAACGAGCAGGACGAAGCAATACCGAAGAACCCTTGAACTTAGCCTGCACTTCATGCGGAATGGTGCCATTCTTCAGCGGAATATAAATCATATTAGCTTTTGCTTTTTCAATGCTCTTCTTAATGGCTTGGCTTACATCATTCGCCTTGCCGAAACCATATCCCACATGTCCATTCTGATCACCAACAACCGTTAACGCGGAAAAAGAGAAACGGCGGCCGCCCTTTACAACCTTTGCAGTCCGGTTTAACTTAACCAGCTTTTCTACCAGTTCCTTCTCGCGATGCGAACTGTCTCTGTTAAAATCTTTCTGACGATCCATATCCGCTCCTAGAAATTTATTCCCGCTTTCCGGGCGCCGTCTGCAACTGCCTGCACCACACCGTGATACAGATAACCGTTCCGATCAAAAACAACCGTAGTAATATTTTTTTCCTTGAGACGCCGACCGAGTTCTTCTCCGATCTTTGCTCCTGATTCAGTGTTTGCCTTCAACGGCTTAAAATCTTTTTCAAGCGTTGAAACTGAAGCGATGGTGATGCGCGCATCATCATCGATAACCTGCACCGAAATATTTTTATTACTGCGGAACACAGTCATACGCGGACGTTCAGCTGTTCCATAAATCCGTTTACGGATATGAACTTTACGCTTAAATCTCTTTCTATCTTTCTCGATTCGCTTTTTAAACATAGTACCTATCCTTATTTAACACCGGTCTTACCGACTTTGCGTTTAATAACTTCGGTTTCATAACGGATACCCTTTCCCTTGTAGGGTTCGGGTAATCTGAGTTTACGGATCTGCGCTGCAAATTCGCCGACTTTTTCCTTATCAATACCGGAGATAATAACTTTATTTCCCTGCGGTTCAACCTTTACCTCGATGCCTTCGGGGATCAAAACGATAAAATCGTTTGAATAGCCTAAAGCCATCACCAACAGTTTTCCCTGCACTTCGGCACGGTAACCGACGCCGTTAACAATCAAAGTTTTAGAAAAGCCCTGACTGACGCCCACGACCATATTGTGAATTAAATTCCGATACAACCCGTGAAACGAGCGGGCTTCCTTAGACTCATTCACCCGCGTTACGGAAACCTCGGAGTTTTCAAACTTTACCTGTACCAGCGAATTATAGGTACGGGAGAGTTTCCCCTTGGGACCCTCAACGGTCAATGAACCGTCGGCAATATTGACTTTTACTCCGGCAGGAACAGCTACCGGAAGTTTTCCAATTCTTGACACACTCGCCTCCTACCAAACTTTGCAGATAAGCTCGCCGCCAACCTGCTTTTCGCTTGCGTGTTTGCCGGTTATAACGCCCACTGAAGTTGAAAGAATAAGAGTACCGTACCCGTTATATACGCGGGGAAGCATCTTATATCCTGAATATACGCGACGTCCGGGTGTAGATACCTTTTCAATACCATGGATAACGGGTAATTCATTATCATCATATTTTAAGAACATCCGGATTGTACTTTCGCCGGCTTCGTTAAGTCTTTTAAAATTCTTAATAAAACCTTCGGTTTTCTAAAATCTTCACAATTTCAAGTTTTAACTTTGAAGAAGGTACATCGACTTTCTCATGACCGGCTGCCGCTGCATTCCGAATCTTTGTAAGCATATCTGCGACGGGATCTGAAACGCTCATCTTTTACCTCCTACCAACTTGATTTTGTAACGCCAGGTATCTGGCCTTCACTTGCTAATTTGCGAAAACAAATACGGCACATCTGAAATTTCCTCATATATCCGCGCGGACGGCCGCATACTCTGCAGCGGTTGTATTGGCGGCTGGAATACTTCGGCGTACTGTTTGCCTTATTTATCATTGCTGTTGTTGCCATGAAAACCTCTCTTACTTTCTAAAGGGCATACCGAACTTCAAAAGAAGCGCCCGTGCCTCTTTATCGGTTTTTGCCGTCGTTACGACGTTGATATTCAAACCCGCAATCTTTTCAATTTTATCAAAGTCGATTTCAGGGAAAATAATCTGTTCCGTAACACCTAATGAATAATTTCCTCTCCCGTCAAATCCGTTCGGATTTACACCGCGGAAATCCTTAACACGAGGCAGCGCAACATTAATAAAACGATCCAAAAATTCATACATTTTAGCACCGCGCAATGTTACCATCGCCCCGATTTCATGCCCTTCACGAAGTTTAAAGTTAGCGATACTTTTCTTTGCCTTTGTTTTTACCGCTTTTTGGCCGGTAATAGTACCGAGATCGGTTACTGCAGCATCAAGCAATTTTTTATTTGTCAATGCTTCACCAACCCCCATACTGAGTACGATTTTAACAAGCTTCGGCACCTGCATAACCGTAGTATAGCCGAACTCTTTTGTAAGCTCAGGCGTTATTGTTTCCGTATAGATTTTCTTAAGCCGTGGCACATAATTGCTCATTATAATACTTCTCCACCCTTACGGCAAAAACGCACTTTTTTATCGCCGTCCATCTTATATCCAATGCGAGATACGCCGCTTTTCTTACCGACTATCATTACATTTGAAATATGTATCGGCATCTCGATTTCGGCAATTCCGCCCTGATCCTGCTGAGAACGCTTGCGCATTGCTTTTTTCCCCATATTGATGCCCTGAATAATCACTTGATTTTTTTCAGGTAAAACACGCAATACGGCGCCGCGCTTTCCTTTCTCGCTGCCCGCAATCACTTCTACCGTATCGTTCTTACGGATCTTGATTTTTCCTTCCATAAACACTCAATCTCCTTATAGAACTTCAGGTGCAAGCGATACGATTTTCATAAAATCCATATCACGCAGTTCACGCGCGACAGGTCCGAAAACACGCTTACCCTTGGGGTTCTTATTCGCATCGACCAATACACAAGCGTTATCGTCAAAGCGGATATATGTCCCGTCAGGACGGCGATATTCTTTAGAAACGCGAACGATAACCGCTTTTTCTACAGAACCCTTTTTAATTGTAGAAGTCGGAAGAGCATCCTTTACCGCTACTACAATAATATCACCGATACCGGCATATCGGCGGTGAGATCCACCGATTACCTTAATACACTCTACAATTTTTGCGCCCGAGTTATCGGCAACGTTTAATCTTGTTTCTACTTGAACCATAATATAGACGCTCCTTACTCGTTATTTTGCACGCTCAATAATCTCCGCCAAACGCCAGCATTTTTCCTTGCTGATCGGACGGTTCTCTACAATACGCACCGTATCACCAATGTGAGCTGTATTTTGTTCGTCATGCGCCTTATACTTTTTTGTATTGAGCACGTACTTTTTATACAGCCGATGAAGTTTCTTGGTAGCGACCTGCACAACAATGGTTTTATCCATTTTATCGCTGGTTACCAAACCAACAAACTCGCGGTTCCCGGATTTCTTTTTTGCCGTTGTTTCTTCCACGGGCCTGCTCCTACTCTGCACTTACGCCGGCCAGTTCTTTCTGCCGGATAAATGTGTTCAGCGCTGCAATTTCGCGGCGCATAGACCGTTTCAGCATAGGGTTCTCTACGTGTCCCACTACAAACTGAAACCTCAAATCCATATATTTTTGCTTTAGTTCGCTCCGCTTTGCCACCAATTCGGCAAGGGATAAATCTTTATAGTTCGGCTTTTTCATTCGGAAAACTCCATCTTAGTTATCGCGCGGCTGCTCGGCAAAGCGTGTCTTAAACGGAAGCTTACTTCCTGCCAAACGCATAGCCTCTTCCGCAAGCGAGCGATCAATACCGGTAAGCTCAAACAGCACCGTTCCGGGTCTTACAACAGCGACCCAATATTCCGGAGCCCCCTTACCTTTACCCATACGTGTTTCAGCCGGTTTTTTTGTATACGGCTTATCGGGGAATACACGTATCCACAACTTACCGCCGCGCTTTACCTTTCTGTTTAAAGCAACACGAGCAGCTTCGAGCTGGCGATTAGTCAGCCAAAAGGGTTCAAGCGATACCAATGCAAATTCACCAAAGTCGATATGATTACACCGCGTTGCGTTTCCCTTAACTCTACCGCGCTGAATTTTGCGGTATTTTACTCTCTTAGGACTTAAAGCCATCGCTTAATCCCTCCCTGCTTCCGCACGCTCGCCGCGGCCTTTTTCCGACCGAGGAGCGCGTTCCTTGCGCTGTTTTTTTAACAATAAACCGGCGTCATCTTTTTGGTCGCTACCGTACATCATACCGCTATAGAGCCAAACTTTTACACCGATTTTCCCGTAGGTGGTATGCGCTTCCGCAAAACCGTAGTCGATATCTGCACGGAGTGTGTGCAAGGGTATCCGCCCTTCCTTCATTTCTTCGGTTCGGGACATTTCCGCACCGCCGAGACGACCCGAAACGCGGATTTTAATTCCCTGTGCACCGGCCTTCATCGTAGAAAAGCAGCCTTGCTTTAAGGCTTTTCTAAAAGAAGTACGTCCCATCAACTGACGAGCAACATTTTGGGCGACGAGAGAAGCATTCAATTCAGCACGCTTCACCTCTTTAATCTTGATCTGAACTTTTTTATTTAGTTCTTTCTGAATAATAGCGCCGATTTTTTCGATATTGGCACCTTTCGTTCCGATGATCACACCCGGTCGCGCAGTATGAATAACAATCGTTACACGCTGGGGATGACGAATAATTTCGATATCGGCAACATCCGCATTTTTGCACTCAGGCATCGTCTGGAGCATTGCGCGAATCTTTAAGTCTTCATGCAATAAATCCGCATATTCTCTCGGACTTGCATACCAGCGAGACGCCCATGTTTTGTTAATTCCAAGTCTTAACCCGATAGGGTTTACTTTCTGTCCCATACTTACGCTCCCGCCTTTTCGTCAACTATTACCGTAATGTGACACATTCGTTTTAATTGAACATCCGCACGTCCGCGGCCGCGGCACCATAAGCGCTTGAGTCTCGGTCCTTCATCGATACGGATCTCTTTAATATAGAGCATATCTTCGTCCAATTTTTTATTACCGTTCAAAGCATTCGAGGCAGCCGACTTAACCGTCTGTGAAATCAGTGCAGCCCCTTTATTGGGTATGTGCTCTAAGATCGCCATTGCATCGGTATAAGACTTGCGTTTAATCACATTTGCAACCGGTCGAACTTTTGTCGGAGAAGCAATAAAATACTTTATCGTAGCGCGGTAACCGTTTTTTGCAGTCATTTCAGCCATTATTTCCACCTACTTTTTCGCCGCTTTCTTATCCGAGCCGCCGTGCCCGCGGAAAATACGGGTAGGAGCAAACTCGCCAAGCTTATGTCCAACAAATTCCTCTGTGATATACACAGGGATCCATGATTTACCGTTATATACCGAAATAGTAAAACCAACCATCTCAGGTATAATCGTGGAGCACCGGGAGTAAGACTTAACCATCTTTTTTGTTTTCTGATCTCCCGTCTTGCTCATTTCAACAACCTTTTTGTACAGGCTTTTTTCTACAAAAGGGCCTTTTTTAACAGATCTTGACATTCTCTACTCCCTACTTCCGCCGTGAAACAATAAACCGATCCGAAGTATTCTTCTTCTTACGGGTTTTATATCCCTTACAAGGCTGACCCCACGGAGTAACGGGATTACGCCCCTTTCCGCGTCCTTCACCACCACCAAGCGGGTGATCGACAGGGTTCATAGCCATACCGCGTACGGAAGGACGAATACCACGCCAACGAGCACGCCCCGCCTTTCCTAAATTGATATTCATGTGATCGGCATTTCCAACCTCACCGATTGTTGCATAGCATTTTTTATGCACCAAACGGGTCTCACCTGAAGGAAGGCGCAACGTTACATAATCACCTTCTTTTGCAGCGATAAGCGCAGCAGCGCCAGCGGAACGAGCCATTTGCCCACCCTTTCCCAGCGTCAACTCCACATTGTGGACAGTAAAACCGACCGGTATGGATTCAAGCGGCAATGCATTCGCAAGCTCAAGCGCAGCCATTGCGCCGCTCATAATTTTTTGTCCAACCTTCAACCCCTTAGGAGCAAGGATGTATCGTTTTTCGCCATCGGCGTAAAAGATCAATGCGATATTTGCACTACGGTTCGGATCATATTCGATAGTTCGAACCGTACCCGGAATACCGTACTTATTGCGTTTAAAATCAATCTCGCGATACTTCCGCTTATGTCCACCGCCCTGATGCCGAACGGAAATACGCCCATGGCTATCCCGCCCTGCATTGGATTTTTTTCCGGTTGTAAGGCTTTTTTCAGGTTTCTGCGCAGTGATTTCATCCCGAAGCAAGTCAATTCGACCGCGCATACCCGGTGTTATAGGCTTATATAATTTAAGAGCCATTTATCTTCCCCTTCAAAGCAGCGATAAGTGCTGTTATGCACCTTCAAAAACTTTAATCGATTCGCCTTCAGCAAGCGTCACAATAGCTTTTTTCCAGCTTGCAGTTTTACCTGCCCGATAGCGAACTCGACGCATTTTTCCGTCGACGTTTACAACAGCACAATTAAGCACTTTCACATTAAAAAGCTTCCGTACTGCTTCCTTAATCTGCACCTTTGTAGAGCGCGGATCCACCTTAAAAACATATTTACGCTGCTCACGCATCTCGTTTGATTTTTCCGTAAGCACAGGCGCTATAATAACATCAGTATATTGCATTACTCAGCCCCCTCAGCCGCATAAAAGCTCGAAAGATTTTTTGCAGCAGACTCAAGCATCAGCACTTTCCGTCCATAAAACAGATCGTGCGCACGCAAACGGTTATACGTTAAAAACGACAGCGTAGGAATATTTCTTCCGGCACGCTTCAACATTGCATCATCATCTTTCAAAACAAGCACCGTGCGCTCATCCTGAACAAATGACTGCAATATTTTCACCAGATCTTTCGTTTTACCGGTTTCAACCGTAAAATCTTCTATAACAACAAGACGATCTTCATCCTGAGCTTTCAAGCTCAAAACAGACTTCATCGCCAACCGCTTTGCTTTTTTCGGAATTGCATAGCTGTAATCACGCGGCTTCGGCCCAAAAATCGTACCGCCGCCGATTAGAAGCGGTGATTTTTTATCACCACGACGGGCACGTCCCGTACCCTTCTGCTTATACGGCTTTGCATTAGAACCGTTTACCTCAGCACGACCTTTTGTACACGCCGTACCGACACGCATATTTGCTAATTCATTTGTAATGGCATAGTAAATGACATCTTCATTTACCGGCAAACCAAACACTGCATCGTTAAGTTCAATTGTCCGCAATTCCTTACCATCAATCGAATAGACTTTCTTTTCCATTCTCTTCTCCTGCCGTTATCTTTCCCGTTTTACAGCGGATTTAAGGAACACAACCGCATCCTTTTTACCGGGAACGGAACCACGTACCATAACGACGCCCAATTCGGGATCTATTTTTTCAATCCGCAAATTCTGTACCGTTACTCGTTCGGCACCCATGTGACCGGGCATTTTAACGTTTTTAAACGATCGCCCCGGGCTGGTGCACTGCCCTGTCGAACCGGGCTCACGGTGAAATTTTGAACCGTGAGAAGCACGTCCACCGCCGAAACCATAGCGCCTTACAACACCCTGAAAGCCCTTTCCTTTTGAAATCGCGGTAATATCAAGATACCGGACAGATTCCAAAACCTCAACGCCGATTTTTGCGCCAACGGTAACTTCTTTATCAAAACCTCTAAATTCTTTTAAAAGACGAACAGGCGCAACACCTTCTGCAAATTGATTTGCATACACCTTTGAAACACGTCCTTCTTTTAATTCACCCGTTCCTAACACAACCGCTTCATAACCGAAATGATCCGCATCTTTTACTGCGACCACCGTATTCGGTACTACTTGCAAAACGGTAACAGGTGTCAGCCGCCCCTCGTCATCAAACAACTGGGTCATGCCGATTTTCTTACCAATCAGACCAACCATAACTCATAACTCCTTGAGAAACTCCCGCTTCTCCGGTACGCACATCCTGATTAAATGCCGTCTACCGTTCTTTTATTGTTTAATTTCTACATCAACCCCTGCTGAAAGCTCCAATGCCATTAAAGCATTCATCACTTCTGCAGAAGGTTCAATAATATCGATCAATCGTTTGTGCGTCCGCATTTCAAACTGCTCACGCGACTTTTTATTTACATGCGGAGAGCGAAGCACGGTAAATTTATTAATGCGCGTAGGAAGCGGAACAGGCCCCAACACCTTCGCCCCAACCCTCTGCACAGCTTGCACAATTGCTTTAGAACTTTGATCAACCAACTCAACATCAAATCCGCGAAGCTTAACGCGAATCTTTTCCTTAGCCATATTTCCTCCGTACAAAAACAAGCGGCCGAATAGCGCCTACCCGACCGCCCTGTTTTTTATTACGCTAAAATCTCCGTAACCTGTCCGGAGGCGATAGTCCGGCCGCCTTCACGAATAGCAAGCTTAAGCCCCTTATCCATAGCGATAGGATGGATCAGCTCACCGATAATCTTAGTATTATCACCCGGCTTAACCATATCAACTCCCTCAGGCAGCGTAACGGTTCCGGTAATATCGGTCGTTCTGAAATAGAACTGCGGACGATACCCTGAGAAGAACGGGCTGTGACGACCACCTTCATCCTTCGAAAGAACGTAAATCTGTGCTTCAAACTTGGTGTGAGGCTGAATTGAACCCGGCTTAGCCAACACCTGACCTCTTTCAACTTCTTTCTTATCAACACCACGAAGCAAGAGACCAACGTTATCACCAGCCATACCCTGATCAAGCAGCTTGTTGAACATTTCGATACCGGTAATAACAGTCTTCTTCGTCGGTTTAATACCGACAATTTCAACTTCGTCGTTAAGGTTGATAACACCACGCTCGATACGTCCGGTAACAACTGTACCACGTCCGGAAATCGTGAAAATATCTTCAATCGGCATCAAGAAAGGCTTTGCATCATCACGGACAGGATCAGCGAAGTAATTATCCATGGTCTCCAGCAACTCATCGATACAAGCAGTATCTTCAACGGAAGCACCGTCAGCCAACGCCTTAAATGCGGAACCTTTGATAATCGGCGTATCGCGGGGGAAGCCGTAAGATTCGAGTGTTTCACGAATCTCTTCTTCTACCAATTCAATAAGCTCAGGATCATCAACAAGGTCAACCTTGTTAAGGAATACAATAATAGAAGGAACACCAACCTGACGAGCAAGCAGGATGTGTTCTTTAGTCTGAGGCATAACCGAGTCCGGAGCAGAAACAACAAGAATCGCACCATCCATCTGAGCAGCGCCGGTGATCATGTTCTTAACATAGTCAGCGTGTCCGGGACAGTCAATGTGCGCATAGTGGCGCTTGTCGGACTGATACTCCAAGTGACGAGTATTAATAGTAATACCACGAGCCTTTTCCTCCGGTGCATTATCAATCTCATCATATTTAAGAAGCTTATCACCATACTTCTTTGCACAATGAGTAGTGATCGCTGCCGAAAGAGTTGTTTTACCATGGTCAACGTGACCGATGGTACCAACATTCATGTGAACTTTTGTTCTCTCGAACTTTTCCTTTGCCATGTAAATCCTCCTAACAGACAATAGGCAACTAACAAAAACCCCGCCCATCAAACAGCGAGACCATTTCCATCTTGAAAATGAAAAAAAATGTTATAAACCGGATACCAAATACAGAAAAGAATAGAATAAAGGATAATCAGACAGTAAACACCGTTATAAAAGACGTGTTGCGTAAGCTCGTCATAGCAATTCGACAAGCCTTATTCGGATCCACCTGATCATCATCAGAATCCATTCCGATGACTGGTTTGGCATCCTACAGAGTAATAGGGCACGCCCCTTAATGCTTTTGGCAGCATTAACACGGAAACCTGCCTTAAAAAGGCTTTACGGCACCGGAAAACTCTTAAAGAATACCGGACAAGCAGCTTTTAGCCATTTATCCAATTGAACAGAGCGACTATACTATTTTGAATAATAAATGTCAAGGCTTTTGAAAATATACGCGCATCTCTATAAATTACAAGAGGGATTGCCGCGTACCCTTTCATTTTTCCCCATCGGTTAGTATAATCAGTATATGAATAAGGGAGCTTTAATGAAGAATATGATTTTTACGATTTTATCTGCTGCTTGTATAGTCGGCGCCGCAGCCGACCCTGCGAAAAACTTTAGTGCGGACGACATTCCGCTTAAAAAGGTAACGCTGTACTCATCGGGCGTTGCGCACTATGTGCATGAAGGGACGGTAGCCGGTTCGGGGAATATAGCGCTCTTGTTTTCACCCGCTCAAATTAACGATGTGCTGAAATCGCTTGTTGTGATGGATCCCGGTGCAAAAAGTTTAGCTGTCAATTATCAGTCCGAGGACACGCTGCGGAAAACGCTGGAAAGTTTAAAAATAGACCTTTCCGCCGCTACAACGCTCTACGATATTTTAAAAGCGCAAAAGGGCGCCGAAGTGGAACTGTTTACGCCTCATCAAATTATCGGAAAGATTTTAAGCGTCGATAAAAACAGCTCAAAAGAAACGGATACTTTCTTTATTTCGCTTGCGGCGAAAGACGGTATTCACATTATCGCTTTTTCAGACATTCAATCCTTTAAATTTACCGATAAAAAACGAAATGAAGATTTAAACACCGCTTTGGCGCTCATCCTCGACGCTTCGGCAAAGAACCGCAAAAAACTGGATATTAAAATCGATGCACAAGGTGAGCGGAAAATCGGTCTTTCTTATGTTATGGAAGCGCCGGTATGGAAAGCAAGCTATCGGCTCGACATGGGTACCGATAAAGCGGCGTTTCAGGCATGGGCGATTATCGACAATTCAACCGACCTTGACTGGAAGAATATTACGCTTACCCTCACAACGGGAAGGCCGGTCGGTTTTACGCAAAACCTCTATGCGCCTTACTATACCTATCGCCCCGAAGTGCCGCTTGCAATTGCACAAGCCGCCGAAGCGGAAACCTTTGATTCGGCTGATAGAGCTGTCGAATATGCCGCAGCAATGCCGCTTGCAGAAAAACGGTCGGCGATGATGAAAAAAGAGGCTTATGGTTATACCGTCGCAGGATATGACGAAGCGGAGTATGATGACTTACAGGAAAAAAACGATTCCGCCTATTTTGAAAATCAGGCCGAAGCCGGTAATGCGGGAGAGATGTTTGCCTTTACGCCGTCAAAACCCGTTACGCTTGAGCGGCAGCAAAGTACGATGATTCCGCTTACCCTTGCCTCTCTTCCTGCGGAAAAGTATTCGGTATTTTCATCCATTCCATACAACGAGCGTGTTAATCCTAAGTTCTGTATCAGTATTGAAAACACATCAGGCTTAAAACTTCCTGCCGGTCCCATTACGGTTCTTGACGGGGGTGAATATGCAGGCGATGCTCTTTTGGAGTTTTTACCCGAAGCCGAAAAACGTCTGATTGCCTACGGAGACGATATTGAAGTAACCGGTTCAAAGCGAGCCGACTCCACGAGGACAATCGAAACCATAAAGATGACTGACGGAGTGATGACAACTTCGTACCGGCAAGTTCAAAGCACAACCTACTTGATACGAAATGCCAATAAAAAAGAGAGAACCGTTATTGTCGAACACGCAAAAAACGCAGGGTTTGAGCTTACGACAAAACAAGCCCTTGCAGAAACGACTGCAAACAAATACCGGTTTAAATTTAAAGCTGCTGGGAACACCGGAACCGAACTAAAAGTAGAAGAAACACGCACCTACAGATCAAGTCAAAAAATATTCGATATGAATTCAAACACCTTTATTTCCTACACAACCAATTCCGAGATTCCCGACAAAGTGCGGAAGGCATTTACATCGATTATAACGGAAAAAGAAAAAGTGACCGCGGCAGAAAAAGCTTTGAAGACGTTGCAGGATCGTCAGACGGAAATCGGAAAGGAGCAAGATCGTGTACGTAGGAATCTTGAGGCGGTCGGTTCGGAAAGTCAGCAGGGTAGAGCGTTCTTAACAAAGCTGCTTAAGCTCGAAACCGAACTGGATAACCTAAAAACAGACATCGCTGACGCAACGGAGCAGCTCACCAAAGCACAGCAAAACTTTACCGCATTCGTAAAGAGTATCAAGGTAGATTAGTAAAATCGATACACAGGGCAACCGCACCGGAAATATTTCAAGCGGTTACCTTCCTTTTGTGCAAAATTTTAGAAAAATTTTGCACTATTTTTAGAAGAGGGGGTAAACGCATCAGACCAATAAAGATAACGCGCAGAATAAAGAGGCTGTGAGACCATTTGAACCGCGAAGAGGTTCAACTCTGGTTGAATAGCCTCTTTATTCTGCGGGGCTGTAAAAATATGTCTGATGCGTTTACCCCAAATGGAGAATTTAATGAAAGAAATACCGCTTTCCGAGGCAGTCGGGCATGTATTGTGCCACGATCTTACTCAGATTATCGTAGGAGTGTCAAAGGATGCCCGGTTTAGAAAGGGGCACATCGTAACCGAGGAGGATATTCCGGTGCTCCGCTCGATGGGCAAAGAGCATTTGTTTGTTTGGGAAAAGACCGAAAACCTGCTGCATGAGGATGAAGGGGCTGAAGTTCTGGCCGCTGCGGCGATGGGGGCAAATCTGGAAAAGACCGCCCCCAAAGAAGGCAAGATTGAGTTGAAGGCAACGGTTGACGGTATGCTTAAAATCGACACCGACCGGCTCTTTGCAATCAACAAGCTCGGTAAGGTGATGATTGCGACGCAGCGCAATTATGTGCCGCTTAAAAAAGGACAGACGGCAGCGGGGATGCGGGTTATTCCGCTCCTTATCGAAAAAGAAAAAATGGCTGAGGTGGCTGCGATTGCCGATGCCTCCAATCCGCTGATGGCTGTCATCCCCTACAGCATCAAAACCTGCACTATTCTGGTAACGGGACACGAAGTTCTAACAGGGGTTATTAAAGATACCTTTGCGCCGGTCGTGCAGGCAAAGCTGGCAGAGTACGGCGTGGAAACATTAAAAACCGTGAATACCGGAGACGATGTTGAAACCATTACGGCGGAGATACAAAAGGCCGTACAGGCTGGTTCCGATATGGTGCTCTGCACGGGGGGCATGAGCGTCGACCCCGACGATAAAACCCCCGCCGCCATCCGAGCAAGCGGCGCGCACATCGTCAGCTACGGTGCGCCCGTCCTTCCCGGCGCGATGATGCTGTTAGCCTATGCGGGCGATGTTCCCATCGCGGGGCTGCCCGGCTGTGTGATGTATGCCAAGCGCACCGTCTTCGATCGGCTGTTGCCGCGTATCCTTGCCCGCGACCCCATTACCGTTGAAGATATTGCGCTCTTGGGAGAGGGCGGCTTATGCCCGTAACCGATACATCCCTGATTGCCGGAAGCACGGTTGCCGGGGATGAAGCCGCTGCCGGTAATGTCCGAACCGATAGAGGCGCCCCAAACGACAGCACCGTCCGGTATAGAGCCGCCGTTATTTGCGCATCCGACCGGTGTTTTCAGGGGTTGCGCAAAGATGAAAGCATCCCTATAATAGCCGAAATGCTTTCCGGTCAAGGATATGAGGTTGCCGCTACAGCCGTACTTCCCGACGAATACGAAGCGCTGCGGACGGCGATGATGAGCATAGCCGATAAAAACAGCGCCGATCTGATTATTACGACGGGCGGAACGGGGCTGGCTCCCCGCGACGTAACCCCCGAAGCGACCGCTGCGGTTATCGACCGCCCCGTTCCCGGAATCCCCGAAGCAATGCGTGCGGCAAGCATGAAGATAACGCCGCACGGAATGCTTTCTCGCGGTATCGCGGGCATACGAAAACGCACGCTGATTATCAACCTTCCCGGAAGTCCAAAGGCGGCACAGGAAAACCTTGCCTGCGTTTTACCCGCCTTGGATCACGCTCTTTTGGTGCTCACCGGCGGCACACAGGATTGTGCTGCTGCCGAAGCAAATATATCTAAGAAGCACCTCTAAAACACCGAAGTTTTTAGAGGCGCTCGAAACATATTTAGGAAACCGCTAAAAAGGAATGCCTTTAGGGGTTTTCGTAAATACGGAAGGAGTATCTTATGAAGAAAACGATTGTAGCGCTGCTGATCGGCAGCATCATACTTGCCCCGCTCTGTGCGGGAGGAAGCAAAGAGAAATCTATGTCTGGCGAAAAGACGGAAATTATGCTCTCTGCAGCAGCCAGCTTGAAAAACTGCATTCAGGATCTGTCGGCCATGTACACCGAAAAAAATCCGCAGGTAACCATCACCTCGAATTTCGGTTCATCGGGAGCCTTGCAGCAGCAGATTGAACAGGGCGCTCCGGCAGATGTTTTCTTTTCCGCCGGTATTAAGCAGATGAATGCACTCAAGGAAAAGGGGATGATGCTCGATTCAAGTGTAAAGAACATCCTCGAAAACAAAGTTGTTCTTATTACTCCCAAGAGTGCAGCAGCCCTCGATTCTTTTGAAGCCCTTGCCGGAGATTCTATAAAGAAAATCGGAGTCGGCGAACCGAAATCCGTACCGGTCGGGCAGTACACCGAACAGATTTTTCAAAACCTCGGCCTTACCGATAAGGTTGCTTCCAAGCTCATCCTCGCAAAGGATGTCCGAGAAGTTCTTTCGTGGGTTGAAACGGGCAATGTCGATGCAGGCGTCGTATACGAAACCGATGCGAAGATCAGCAAGGATGTTACCATCTGTTCCACCGCGCCTGAGGGCAGTCATAAACAAGTTATCTACCCGATCGGTGTCGTAAAGGCAAGCAAACACGCGGCTGAAGCGCAGAAGTTTGTAGACTTCCTGTTCTCCGACGCTGCAAAAGAAGTATTTGTACGCTACGGATTCACCGTTCTTTAAATCGAGAATATGTTTGACTACGCACCGCTTTTTATCTCGCTGCGCGCAGCCGTCCTTTCCGGTATTTTCGTATTCATACTGGGGACGGCGGCGGCGCGGCTCTGTTTGAATATCCGCGGTAAATTACTCGTTCTTATCGATGTGCTTTTTACCTTGCCGATGGTATTGCCGCCGACGGTACTGGGCTTTTTCCTACTCGTCATATTCGGAAGAAACAGTCCGATCGGTATGCTGCTCGCAAAAGCAGGAATTTCACTCATATTTACATGGCAGGCAACGGTTATCGCTTCGATCGTCGTTTCGTTCCCGCTGATGTATAAGGGAGCAAAGGGCGCGTTAGAACAGGTAAACGAGGATCACGTGTGGGCGGCGCGTACCCTCGGTATGAGCGAGCTTGCTATCTTTATCCGCATTATGCTGCCGGAAGCATGGCCGGGCATCCTTGCAGGGCTTGCTTTGAGCTTTGCCCGCTCGCTCGGAGAGTTCGGCGCGACACTGCTGGTTGCCGGAAATATTCCCGGACGTACTCAAACCATCCCGATGGCTATTTACTTTGCGACCGCGGGAGGCGATATGCACACGGCGTGGGTATGGGTCGGCGTCATAACCGCCATTTCGTGCGCGGCGCTCTTTATCATGAATATGTTTTCGAGGGAAAAACGGGTATGAAGCTTGAAGCATCGATTGTAAAGAAAATGAAAGGTTTTACCCTTGATGTGAGCCTTTCGGCCGCGCAGGGAGAAATTGTCGGCTTACTCGGAGAATCGGGCGGCGGCAAATCTATGACGCTTAAATCCATTGCCGGTATTCTAACACCCGATTCAGGCAGAATTGTCTTAAACGATCATGTTCTTTTTGATTCCGAGCGGAACATCAATGTACCGGTACGGGAACGAAACGCCGGTTACATGTTTCAGTCGTATGCGCTTTTTCCGTATATGACCGTGCGAGAAAACATCTGTTGTGGAATAAAAGACCGGAACCGTAAAAAAGAAATAGCCGATCAGTTTTTGGAGCTTTTGCACATCACCCCCTTTGAAGGACGCTACCCAAAAGAGCTTTCGGGCGGACAGCAGCAGAGGGTTGCCCTTGCTCGTCTCCTCGCCGCCTCCCCCGCACTGATTATGCTGGACGAACCGTTTTCCGCCCTCGATAACGAACTGAAAGATTCCCTTCACGAAGATTTAAAAGCGACCCTCGAACGCGCCGCTTGCCCCGTCCTCTTTGTTTCGCACAATAAAGATGAGGTTGAACGGTACTGCACCCGCTCGCTGTTCATCAAAAACGGCAGGATCACGGAACACGAAAGCTCTATTTAAATTTCCCGTAGAATCAATAACCCCGACGCAGAGTGTTCGTCAAAACTATACATCCGTGTAGTTTTGACTGCGATGTTGTGACTCTGTCACACCATTGCTACTCTGGCAGGATGTCAGTGGTTCTAAACAAAAGCGAGTTTTCATCAGAAAAACTCTCGTTGAGCAGTATACACGAACGTACACTGCTCAACATCGCATCTACTGCGTCATACACTGGAAATTATTTTTCAAGCATTTCGGTTTTCCAATCTTTGATAGTACGTGTATTATCATCAAAAGCAGCTCCAATCAGCACAACCTTTTTCTCGTTCAGTTTATACTGCACGGCATAATCTTTTTCTTTTATCTGATTGATAGCATCTTCTGCCGTGCCGTTACCGCTCAGCTTAAACTCAAAGAGATAAATAGCATCCGCGGTAATAACTACGCAATCTGCGCGACCGCTTGCACAGCACACTTCCGTTTGCACAAACTGCCCCATCAGTTTAAAAATCAGATACACCGCAGTCTGATAATTCTGCTCCCGCAATTTCAGCTTTTCTTTGCTAAAATTGTCATACGAAATACCGGCGATAATCGACTGTATCCGTTCCATAAAAGCATCGACCTTCCCCTTGCGGATATCTTCCACAAACCGCCACACTGATTTTCCTGTATCTCCAAACGGCACAGCAGTATATGCAGGCAGTAGATTCCCTAAAAAGCCGTACCGCACCTCATCATTTGGAAACCCTAACCGGTATAGCCGCGCTTCCTTTATATATTCTTTAATCGTCAAATAGCCAGCCTGAAACAGAATCGGTAAAGCGTCTTGTGCTACAGCCCGATATGTTTGTAATCCCGATTCATCCAGCTCAACATTTCCATCCAAGTCGGGAACAAAATAGTGTGCTTCTCTGAGATAATTGACCAAAAATGTCGGAGTTCCCGTACTAAACCAGTAGCTTTTAAACTCTTTATAATCAAAGGCATTGAGAAGGCTAAAGGGATTGTACAGTCCTTCCCCGGCAGGATGAAACAGATAGCCGTCATACCATTGCTTTAAGGCTGCGATTGCCTGCGGATAGTCAAGCCCTTGTCTTGCGGCAAGCCCCTGTATTTCAGGTTTAAAATTATCTTCAAGCTCTTTTTGCGTGATTCCGCAGATACCGGCGTAGGTTTCATGTAAGCTGATATCTTTCAGATTATTCAGATCGCTAAAAATACTGATCTTGCTGAACTTTGTAACACCGGTGAGAAAGGCAAAGCGGATATATTCATCACAGGTTTTTATCACCGAATAAAATGCTTTAAGTTCGTTTCGGTATTGTTCATTTAAGGATTCATTTCCGCCCATCGTTTGCAGGAGTGGTTTATCGTATTCGTCAACAAGAATGACTACTTGCTTGCCGGTTTTTTGATATGCACGCTTTAAAAGTCCTTCGAAGCGTTTTGGAGGAGTCTCTTCAACATCTTTTTTCCCATAGATATCTTCAAGCCGCGATAAAAAGATGTTGAGATTTTCCTGTAAAGCTTCCATACAATTATAGTTGCCGGTATTAAAGTCCAGATAGAATACCGGATATTTCTGCCATGCAGCTCTGTTTTCTTGTACGGCTTGTTCTTCTTCGGCTTTTTCAAGATATAAACCCTTGAACAGCTCTTTCTGTCCAAGGAAATATGCTGCTAATGTTGAAAGGAAAAGGCTTTTCCCAAATCGGCGCGGCCGGCTTAAGAAATAAGGACTGGAAGTTTGTACAAGCTTCCAAATAAATAGAGTCTTATCAATATAAAGATACCCATCCCGGCGCAGTTTTTCAAAACTCTGTATGCCAATCGGTAGTTTCCGTGAAATGTTCATGGTATTTATTATACTGTGTTTACTATTTTTCCGCAATTTTCTTTTGAAAATTACGGCGGCCGCCACTATATAAAACTGTATAAAAGGGCTTAATAAACCTTCCTTAAAATTCGACAGCCGAACAAAATATCAATTTTGGAGGCTGCCGAATTCGTGCGCGGAAGGCGCACATACAATCCGCAAGTTTGCACAAAGCAAAGTTGACGTGTTTTTCAGCCGCGCCATTTTAGCGGCTGAAAATAAACCTTCCTTAAAATTCGACAGCCGAACAAAATATCAATTTTGGAGGCTGCCGAATTCGTGCGCGGAAGGCGCACATATAATCCGCGATGTTTGCGCTAAGCAAACTCACTGTGTTTTTAAGCGGTGCCATTTGTACCGCTTAAAATAAGCCTTCGTTAAAATTTCGAACCGTACGGGTTTTGTAACGATAAAACACAAGAACTCGCATTGCAAATATGCAGGTATCTGCGTTGTATATTTGAAAGGGTACTCTTGAGATTGTATCTATAACGTGTTACTCTAAGGATACCTATGAAGAATGCTTTACTGGTTCCCGGCGTTTTTTTCTTAAGCCTTTTAAGCGCAGTTGTTATCTTTGCCTTTTTCGGAGGAATAGCCTTGCGCTATGAAATGGCTGTCCCGTTTGCATCAGAATCGGCGGGGCTCCTGCTTCTCTGTATGGCGCAAAAGGCGTGTTACGTACTTCCGTTAGCGGTGATGATGGCCATTATCGGGGTGTACACATTTTTGATGAGACACCCTGCAAAGCTGGGCGTAGCGCTTAGCTTGTTCCTCGTGTGTTTAATATTTACCGCAACGGTTATCATACCGGCCTGTTATGCGCAGTTTTCTCTCATTGAAGACGCAATAACAGCCTACAAAGCAACGGCGCCTGTCGACAAAGCATTGACCGCTTTTATAAATAAGCCGTTATTTTTAACCTTATTACGAAAGGGCGCCGACAGTCTTTTTTCTGATGTATATGCTGCCTATACGTTAAATTTTGCAACATATCTCTTCTTCGTAGGTACACTTTTTTTCTGCGTCAGCTCATTTTGGTTTGTATGCACTATAACGCAATGGAATCTGTTCAACCTTCTTTTCTTACTTCTCCTTTCCGGCGCCTTGTTGCTCGTATATCCGTATATGCAGTTGGAAGGATTCCGTACAGCGCTCTTTAATCTCCATATAACAAATTCTGAAAATGGCATATACGGAATTCCGCTCATTTTGTGTATTGTTGCCGTAGTGTTCCATTCTATAGGCGGTTTAAAAATGCTGCTGATATATTCAAAGACCAAAAAAAGGAGCGCCGCATAAAAATGCCTGAGATGCTAAAAGGTTGGCTGTCCGTTCTTATTCACTTTATAATCGGACTCGGATGCTGTCTCATCTATGTGTTTTTTCTCAAAAAAATCGATGTACTGCCGCAGTTTTTGATAAGCCGGAAATTAGCGGAAACAGGCATCTTATTTATACGGATTATGCCGAGCTTATTGGTCTCCGCCATATTGATAGGATATGCCGTTATTTTCGGCACATGCGGCCAAAATACCGTACCGAGATTTTCTGACATATTACTTCACTACTTAAAAGAGGCATTTATTATGCTTTTTTCGTGCATTACCATTTATATCATACTGATAGAAATAGTAATGCCGTTGCTGACAGACTACCGACGCTACAGCGAACTTAAAACACAGGATTATTATGATTTTATAAAAGAGACTGATATTTCATTACGCAACGGGGAGGCCGAAAAAGCCTATGATAAGGCGAAGGCAGCGTTAGGAATCTGGAAAAACAATCCCGAAGCATTACAGCTTTTTGATAAAGCTAAGATATTGTATGAATCATACAATGCTGATCATAAGCAAAACAACAAAAGCGAACCATCTCCTGAAACGGCCGAACCCGAAAATTTAACAGCGGAAGGGGCATTATTTATCAGCAAGCGGTTTATGAACAAATATGATTTTTACACCGCACACTATTATGCTATGAGAGCATATCAGCTTAGTGCCGAAAATGCGCCTTATCGCGAAGAAGCCCTGCGGCTGGCAGCACAGGCGTGGAATCAAATTGAAAAAGGAATTGCCGAGCTTACCGCCGAATTCGATATCCGCTTATACCAAGCGAAAAAAGCCGGATACGAGCTAATCCAGCAAGGAAACTATATCAAAGCATACTATCAATTTATGAGTACGAAGCGAATGCTTGAACAGAATAATCCGCTCAAAAAAGACCCCGATATAGATCGTTTTATAGATATTACCCGAAAAAAAGCATTGGAAGAAGTTTTCTTTATCGATGAAACAGCCTCCCTACCGCTCCTTGAAACAGTACGTAATATTCATTTTACCGTTCCTGCTTCGGGTACGAGGGCATCGGCACAGGTAACAATAGAAGGGCTCTCTTATATTACCAACAACGGTATCAGGGAAATATATGGAAGGAATTGTGAACTTACACAATACGCCGCCGACGGTAAGATTCTTTATCGGTCTCGAATCCCGTTCATTAAACTTATCCCGATTGAAAGTGCAGATGGAGTACCTATGCTCAGAATGCTATTCCGCGCTGTGGATAAGCAACGTGATAAAGTAGTGTTAAAACCGTTCGTTCTGGAAGGAACAATGCCGATTGAGCGGCAGACATCTCTGCGGCTGCCGTTTTCATACAATGATTTTCAGCTGATTATAGCGGCCAACGAAGGTGAAAAATCCATGACACTCCCTCAGCTCTATGCATTTCGGCAACGGGGAGCACAATACGGCTTCCCTGCACAAATATATCATCGGGAACTATTAGCAAGAATTATCGATGTGTTTCTTATTTGGATTATTTCGATTTATATGCTCGTACTGGCATGGCGTTTCAGAGTTCCGCCGCACAAAAAATTCAAACACACATGGGCGCTGGCGTTTCCGCTCTTTTTTGTACTGGCAACAGGATTTGTGGAGACGGCGCGCTATTGCGCCCGCCTCATCATTGCCCTACTTACCGACATATCCTATAGCTTGTCACCGCTGCTGTTATTGCTTGCATACATGCTCTGTTTTATCGGAGTGTGTTTTTTATTTATCGGTCAGCGGTCGGAAGCCTAAGCGTTTTTAGAGATTCCCAAGATACTTTCAATATCGAGTTCGCCCGCAAATGCCGGCACGGTAACAGACCAGTTTTCCAATACCTGCGGATGCAACTCGCCGAAAATACCGATCTGTTTCCCATCGGCAAGAACCCCCGCTTGCCGCCCTTCGATAAAGCGCGGGTCGTGCGTTTCGCATACGTTGTAGTCCATTTGCAGATAGTACAGTAGGCCGGCGACAAGGCTGGCGGCTTCGTTAAAGTTAGCGTCTTGATTTACGGTCAGAAAGCCAAGGCTTTGGCAGGTACATGTACCGGTATTTTCTTCGGGAGCAAGGTATGCGATTTTCCCCGTTTCAAAGATACGGTGCGGATAGACCGCATTGCCCGAAACCGTTTCTGCGGATAAGAGCGACGGAATGATAGACGGGCGGACAAACTGATAGTTTTCCGACATGGGGTTTGCAATTTCGATTACCCCCGTTCCGTCTATATTCATGCGGTCGATGTAATCTTTCTTTGAGCCGAGATAGTTAAAAATCATCTCTTGATAGCCGAAGCCGACCATCAAACTTTTAATCTTTCTGCTCAGCAGGGTAACCGGAGAGAGCCGCCCGATGGTAAATTCCCGCGGCGTTTCCGGTTCAAAGAACTCGACGGTTTTCCCCATCATCACGTCTTCGATAATATCAACTTCGTGTAAAAAGTCATTCCGATACGCGGGCGGCATCAGCGACAGACAATCCCCCTCGACGGTAACGGTGTTGTCCATACGCTCTAACGCTTCCACAATGTCCTGTGCCGGAAGCTCCGTTCCGAGAAGTTTATTGACGGCATGAACCGTCGTCTTTGTCGGCTCTTGGAAGTAAAGGGGCGTAGTAATCGTCTTACCGAAGCCGGTTTCATACGGATATTCTATGCTGACCGGTAAAATCATATATCCCGCATCGGAAAAATCGCAGGCAACGATGTTGGTTGCAAGCAGCAGAGAGGGCATATCGGTACCGGTCAGCTCAACCAACAGGTCGGCATCCCCCGGCTGTACCGCACCGATCTCCGCACTGTTGATAATCGGCGCCATTGAAAGCACGCCGCCCTTTGAATCCGATAAGAGCGGTACCTTCTTCATATCCTTGAGTATCCAGCCGTATTCCTTGCCTTTCGGGTGTTCAGTGATAATGTGCTCACATGTCATTTCGGTGTCGAAACCGAGCGGTGTAAACGAGGTTGTGTGCGGGTCAACAGCGCGGTAGTGTACCGGCCAATTGATCAGTTCGCTGCGGTACACCCCCATCGACACCGAACGGCGCTTCCGGCCGAAGTTCCAGCACAGTTTTTCCTGCGTTTGGATAATATCTTTCAGCATAGCATCGTCGATGGGCTTGCCCGAAATGACAAACGCCGTCATAAAGGGGCGGATATGCTGTAATTCGGGATCTACGGTTATCGTCCGGTTGCAGGAATCCTTCCGCCCACTCAATGTCGATAAAAATGCTTGATATCGAGCTTTGTTTGAAGCTCCTCCTGTGTGCATACGCAAAAGGCGAGCAAGCCCCGCTGTTGACCACAGGTCGGGACGGTTTGTATCGTTTAATTCAATTTTTATAATGCGTTCATCTTGAGGCGTTGCTGCGGACGGTGCTTCGTCCAGCTCCGCCTTTGCAGAGCTTAATAAATGTTCGAATTCGGGGGAATAGTCGTATTTTTTTCCTAACAAGTTGAAAAAAAGCTGTTCATTTACATCGATCTTGGGCATAGTCTATCCTTTTTTAATATGACTGAGCTGAGGCAAACGCTAAACCACACGGTTCACAATGCCTCTGAGACAATTCACATATAATAGGGCATCTCTAAAAACTCGGTTAGATTTTTAGAGATGCCCGACGAGTATTTTTGATAAGTCTTTACATTGTTATGACTTATCAAAAAACATCGCAAAATAAATCTAAGGAAAACCTCTAAAAAACTGAGGTTTTTAGAGGTTTCCTATTGAAAGAGTATATGCAATATGCCTCTGTTTGGCAAGAATGATGCAGGGCGTTTACCCATCTGCTGGAAAAATGTGCGAAATTTTAAGTAAAATTTCGCACAGAAGGAAGGCAACCTCTGAAAATATTTTATAATGCGGTTGCCCTGAGGGTGGTTAATGTACCGGACATAAATTCTATTCACAGAAATAGAGAAACAGACTGATCCTTTTAAAGATGCAGCATCATATTGATCTCATCCCGATAACCACCGTCCTTTAACTTGTACGCATTGGGCAACCGTCCCCATTCGGTAAAGCCGAAGCGCTCATAGAGCTTTTGCGCGCGCAAATTGTCGGAATAAACGCCCAGTTCAACTTGCTCAATTCCATCCTTTTTTGCAAAGGATAGTATTTCCCGTAAAAGAAGACTGCCGATACCGATGCCCCAATACTTTTTTCTTACGGAAATCCCCAAGCGTCCGCGGTGCTTGGTTTTAAGATGTTCGGCAATAGGAGCAATGCCGCAGTTACCGGCAATCTCCCCGTCTATCAAAGCGAGCAGCAGCAATTTATTCGGCTGATCTTCCCAGTTTTTTAGGATTGTTATTTCTTCCTCTTCGGTAAGTGTAATCTCTTCCGGATACCGCAACATAAAATAGGTTTCTTCATTGATTATCTGCAAAAATTCAACCATTACAGCTGCGTCCGATACAGTTGCACTCCGCAGTATACATACGCGGTTATTTTTTAGAAGATATTCTTTTTCAGCATACATCATACGCAATCCTTTTGCATAAAACGTTGTCCTAAATTTTCAAAACCGGTAAACAGACGATTTCAAATCCTTCAATAATATCTTTCCCATTCATTGAGTAACCATAGTTCTTTTTGTAGCAACCGTGGTTCTTTCTTTTAAAAAGACCACATTTTTCTCTGCAATGATGATAGTATCGAGTGATGATAATAGTATCAAGCGGATTGTTTCGGTTTGATGAGAAGTAAAAATTAATGGGTAATTTGTAATTAAGAATTAAGAATTCATAATTATGAATTACCCATTAAAAAAGACAGGAGGTCTATATGACAAAATTGAGAACCAATAAAAAGGCGCACACCTTGAGAGGAGCCGCGGCGCTCATCATAGCTGCATTTTTAGTAATGCTTTTTACCGGCTGCCCCAATGCAAACGGAAATAAGCCGACACCATCGTCCAAGTACATGGTAACCTTTAGCGTAGGACGGGGGGGGGGGGGGGGGGGGGGGGGGGGGGGGGGGGGGGGGCACCCTTACCGCAAAGATAGATGAAACGGAAATAAAGAGCGGTAACGAAGTAGAAGCGAATAAAACCGTAACCTTTACCGCAACACCTGACGCGGGTTACAAGGTAAAGGGCTGGACGCTCGATGGAAAAGCCGTGAACGGCACCAATGATTCTTATCCGCTTAAAATTGAGAAGGCGGTAACCGTAACGGTACGTTTTGAAAAACTCCCTCCCGGAACGTTCGCCGTAAACTTCGGTGTAGACGGCAGTAACGGCACGCTTAATGCAACGGTAGACGGAAAAGAGATTACAAACGGCAGCGGGGTTCAAAAAGATAAGACGGTTATTTTTACCGCAACACCTAACGACGGCTACGAAGTCGATAAGTGGAACATAACCGGCGATGCATTTGAAACAGGAACAGGCACAGACGGCAGCCTGACGGCAAAGATAAACATCACCAAAGAAACGACAGTAAAGGTGAGCTTTAAGCTAAAGAAATACCCCGTAACCTTTAGCGTAGACGGCACCGGTGGCACACTGAAAGCGGAAGTTGACGGTACCGTAATCAACACGAACGATAAGGTCGAACACGGCAAGCAGGTAACATTCACCGCTAAAGCCAACGACAGCTACAGGGTGAAAAGCTGGACGCTCGACGGCAAGCCCGTCACTGAAGCAGGCACAAACACGGAGTACAAGCTCACTGTAACCAAAGCCTGCACAGTCAAAGTGAGCTTTGTACTTACATACGCCGCTGCCTTTAGCGTAGAAGGCTCAGGCGGCACGCTCAAGGCAAAGGCGGAAGGCGAAGCCGAAACCGAGACAAGCCCTATAAACGTGGAGAAGGATAAAACCGTAACATTCACCGCAACGCCTAACACTGATTATATGGTCGATACGTGGACGGTAACGCCGAGCGCTGCACTACAAGAAGGCGGCACGGAAGGAAGCACAACGGCAAAAGTCAAAATCACAGAGGCAACAACGGTAAAAGTGAGCTTTACCAAATACAAGAAAGTAGGATATGGCACAAACGGCGATGACTTAAAGAACTGCCTAACAACCGCAAGCCCTGCATCAGACGGCATCTATTACATCGAAGTAACCGGTCTTAAGGCGGAACACTTAAAAGGAACATATCCCAACCCGGGCCCGCTCGGACAAATCCTAAAGGACCACCCGACTAAAAAGGTTGCACTTAAACTGCCCAAAACTGTAGAAGGTCTTACGGATATGAGCAGCTGCTTTCAACAATGCACAAATCTTGTGCAAGTGCGTAACATACCGGACGGCGTTACGAATATGAACAATTGCTTTACGGAGTGCTCAAGCCTTACAGAGGCCCCTGCAATACCGCCAAGCGTTCAGGATATTACCCAGTGCTTTAATCGCTGCTCAAGTCTTGTAAAAGCACCGGCAATACCGCAAGGTGTTACGAATATGCAAAACTGCTTTTACGACTGCACCAACCTTAAAGAGGTACCTGCAATACCGGACACGGTTACGAATATGCGCCAGTGCTTTATGAACTGCGGCAGTCTTACAAAGGTACCTGCAATACCGGCAAACGTTACGGATATGCTAAGCTGCTTTGAGGGTTGCACCAGCCTTACAGAAGCGCCGGTACTACCGGCAAACGTTACGAATATTGCCCGCTGCTTTGCGAACTGCACCAGCCTTGTAGAAGCCCCCGAAATTCCTGCAACCGTTACAGGTATTATCGCCTGCTTTCAAAACTGCGGCAGTCTTACAAAAGCACCTTCGGCAATACCGGACACGGTTACGAATATGAACGAGTGCTTTCAGAACTGCGGCAGTCTTACAAAGGCACCTGCACTACCGGCAAACGTTACGAATATGCAGGGGAGCTTTCAGTCCTGCGGCAGCCTTATAGAAGCACCCGAAATTCCTGCAACTGCTCAGTTTATAAGCTACTGCTTTGAAGGCTGCGGTAAAATTAAGTCTGTTGTACTAAAATGTAATTACAGAGACGGTTCATTCTCCGATTTATTCCGAAACTGTGCTTCGCTCGAAGACGGCGGCATAAAAGTACCGGCGGGGCAGCTGCAAGACTACAAGGACCATGCCAATAAAATGAAAACAACGGAAAAAAAGTTCGGCGTACGCGTTGCCTACGCAGAGCTTAGTGCTTTCCTTGCAGGCACCAACTCTTCCGCCGCAGACGTAAACTACATCGAAGTAACCGGTCTTACCAAAGCGGACTTAGAAGAGCGCTACAACGATTCGTGCAAGCTCGGTGACAAACTGAAAGCCCATCCGACTAAAAAAGTCGCACTTGAGTTACCAAAGGAAGTAGAAGGTCTTACCGATACATCCTTTCGTACCTGCACAAGCCTTGTGAGCGTGCGTAATATTCCTAAAAGCGTTAGGAGTATGAAAAACTGCTTTAGCAGCTGTACAAGCTTAAAGTACGTTTCCGAGGTTCCTTCAGGCATTATGGATATGCAGGGATGCTTCTTAGGCTGTACAGCTCTAACGGAGGCTCCAACCATCCCTTCAGGCGTTACGAATATGATAAAATGCTTCTCCGGCTGTACAGCTCTTACATCGGTTACGCTTAAATGCAATTATGATCCCGTCAATGTTTCTTTAGAGAACACATTCCAAAACTGCACAGCCCTCGGCGAAAAGAGCATAAAAGTACCGCAAGCGTATTACGGCAACTACACTACAGCTGACGCACTTAATAAAATGGCTGTTCCCGGCGCCAACGAAGCCGAACAAAGAAAAAAGTTTGAAGGAGTTTAATTCAATGGATAATTCATAATTCATAATTATGAATTACCAATTAAATCGACCGCTTTCACGTTGGAGGAAACTTCGGCATGGGGGCGGTTTATCCATTGAAAATATCGCACAAGCGACTGGTCTTTCCCAAGCCGAGGTCGAAGCGCTGAACTAATTCATAATTAAGAATTCTTAATTATGAATTATCAATTAAATTGGCCGCTTTCACGTTGGAGTAAACAATGTAAGAACTTGAATGAACTGCCCCTAACGGCTGAGGGTATCGGTAAAATTGAAGCGGAAGGGTTACCACTTATATTGCAGCAGTAAAATACGCAATGCTTCGCGGTTGGTAACACCGAACAGCTTGCACGCAGCCGCCATGTCTTTTTTGACAACAGAAACACTGACGTTATAGCGCTCTGCAAGAACTTCGTATGTTTTCCCCTCCTTTATTGAACCGATGATAAAGGCCTGCTGCCGCTCTGAAAGGTTATAACGTGAAAGTTTTAAAGAAGAACCCTTAGGCGGCAGTTCAATTTTTGCGGCAACGACCTCTGTCGGCAGGAGCAGATAGGATAACTTTTCTGAAAGTCTGTCATACACACAGGCAAAAAGGGCAAAATAGAAAAAACTCACTGCAATTTCAAACAAAAAGAGCTTTAAACCGAAGGACAAATACAACCCACACACAATAATTATCCAGTATATTCCAAGAATAATCAGTTTTCTCTTTCTGTTTAGGATAAAATCTCCATTAATAAAACAGAAAATAATACCTGTTATAAACAGCAGCGTACCGATGCCGATAAAACCGATGTGCGTGGTCATTCCTCCTTCAAGAAAAAAAAGAATATATGAAAGTTTTTTATAATGAGGAAACATGAACAATATAAAACAAAGTACCAGACAAAAACCGTTGACGGCAATCTCAATCCATTTTACTCCGGGAATAAACGAAACAAAAGGAATAACGGTTGTAATATTCATTATTAAAGCAACGCATAATGCAATGATTCCAAACCCGTACATAATGCGGTATGGATTAAAAAACTCCTTCATAGTAGGCGCTAGTATACCAGAGCATTTTTTTACCGTCTACCTAACACACTTTTCAAAACCGGCAACCAGACGGTTTAAAAGTTACGGTGAAAAGTCAAAAATTTCACACTACACAAGCCGCTCTTCTCTTTGCAACATCACAAATGCGATAATAATAAAGAGTTCGCACAATAAAATCGATTTTTCCGCATAGTATTTTATAGTAGTAAAACCAATCATAACCCCAATACCGAAACTTGCGATGATGAGGAGATACTTAAAAAAAGAGTGCAAATATTTGATGTCTTTTACAGCACGATACTTTGCAAGATTTATCATACTGCTTTTTAAGTTGCCGGTGATCATCGTGGTGGCTATCGGATTACCGTCAACCTTATCAAAGTTTGCGACTTGCAGCGCTGCAATAAAAGAAATAACGGAATTGATAATATCATGCTGAAAAGACGTGCCGATTAATCCGATTGCGGCAATAACCAATACTTCAAATACCAATACCGTTGTCATTCGGGTATAATTTTTGACATAATGTTTGCTTTTTAGAAATTCTGAAATAAATATGCCGAACGCAAACGTAACAATGGGTATGATATATTTAAGAAACTTATGGAGTTCCCCATTTGCAGCAGAGATAAACAGCAACACAAGATTACCGGTTTGCGCATTTGCAAACACCTTACCTTTTAATAGATAAGAGTAAGCATCCAAAAAGCCTCCCACTAACGAGAGGCATACGCCGATCACGATATTGTCATGTAATTTTTCTTCTTGTATTTGTACCGTATCCAACGGTGCACTTGGCATCATCTCAATAGGTTTTACTCCTCTAGCTCAGACAAATCGGTAAAACTAAAACTTTTTGCATACCACTCATCAGGCTGCCATTCCCCTTTTTCGATTTTTTCATATATAGGATTAACGGTATAGCGCAATTCGTATTCTACAATCTTGCCGGTTACAACATCCTCATAATAACAAACTTCTATATATATTTTTGAATTTTCAAAAACAAAATTTGAATATCCTTGGTGGTGCAGTGCGTTTGGCTGTATATTTGTAAAAATATCCAAAACTTTTGCATTTACGGAATGATATTCCACCAGATTTCCTTGGAATCTGACCTTTTTTCCGTTATAATCTAGCTCTTGTCCTGTAGCAAATCGAACATCAACATTATGTGTGGAATAAATCCTTGCAACCTTGCCAATTGCATTTATATAATCGTAATTAATCTTGTCTTCTTGTTTTTCCGGAATAGAGGGTGATTCAGAGGTATTCTCATCTACATCTAATAGGTCTTCATCTTCCGAATTTCCAATCGGTTCACCGAAATTGACGGCAATATTGTTATCAATATCTTTTGTAAATCTGGAATTAAAGGTAACGGATTTTGCATACCAAAACGATTCATTATATGTATCCAGAAAATTTCCAAAAAATACCCGTACTTCAAAACATAGGATTTTTCCGCTTTTTACGTCTGTATATGATGAGAACTCAACATATTTTTTTGTCGAATCATAGACAATATCTTCATAGTGCTGATGCATTAAAGCATTGTTGTTTTTGAGATTTTCTACATAGTCGAGAACCTCCTGCTTTATGCTGGTGTATTCAACGAGGTTGCCTTCAAATTTTACCGTATGTCCATAAAAATTTTCAATTACTTGCCCTGTTACAAATCTACCTGTAGGAACTGCTGAATAGACCTTATTAACAGTACCAAGGTAATCCATCCCATCCTTACTTGTTACTGCGATAGACGGAGAGGTCTGCTGATCTTTCAATTTTCTTGTTAAATTTCCAAAACCATTAGAACAAGATACAAGCGAAATTAAAAGTATGCAGCATATAGCTGTTGAGTTCACAAATTTCATAAAAACTCCTTTCTTTATTGGGAACATCTCGATTTTACTTTTGATCATATATTATTATGATAGGGCTAAACTTATCGCCTGTCAACAGTTGTAGAAATAGATGTCAAACCTTTCCGTAAGTCTTTTGAAATATACGACGCAGTAGATGAGTCGTATATTTCAAAAGGAATTTCCTTTTGTATTGACTAAGATATGCCGATATTATAAAAGTAAGGTTTTAACAGAAGGAGTAGTGTAATGGCAGCTAAAATAGGCATAAAACTCGCAGATGGAATGTTTTTTCCCATTATGGACGACGATGCATCCGCCTCTGAAACGCTTGAATTAACTACGGTACGCGATAATCAACGAAGTGTACAAATTAATTTGTTCAAAAAAGAGGATGATACTTCTGACCCTTTGTATATCGGTTCACTGATTGTTGAAGATATTCATGAGAAGGCCGCTGGGGAACCAACAATAGAATTAAAATTAGAGCTTGACGAAGATAAAAATCTTTCCGCCGAGGCTGTTGATAAAGATTCAGGTTCGCATCAAGCACTTCGAGTATCATTGGAAACATTTGCGGATCAAGCATTTGATGATCTTGATTTTGATTTAAGTTCGGAAGCGGCTGATGCCGACATCAATCTTTCCGCGGCTAACGTGAATACCGATGATAGTTCCGAAAGTCATCAGGACTTTTCTGCCGCAGCTTTTTATGCTGATGAAGACGATGAAAAAGAACCTGAGCCGAAACGCGGAATGCCGGTTTGGCTTTTAATTTTACTTATTCTACTCGGTATCGCCGCATTAGTACTCGGTATCCTGTTGCTAACGAAAAAAAATCTTGCCGAAGAAGACCGTCCGATGGTTGTACAACCTGAGGTTGCCGCAGTTATACCATCTCAAAAGCGTCCCGTACAAGAATCTCCCGCTTCAAATACGGCGCCGTCATTACCGGCAGATAAATCGGTAACTGAACCTCCGGCACCTCAAGCAGCTGCACCAACCCAGCCGGTTAAACCGGAACCGTCGGCAGCTCAGCAGGAACAACCGGTAAAACAAGAACCGCCCGTTCAGCAAACAGAACCTGCGGTAAAGGAACCGGCTGCCTCCATACCGGCACAGAAAGCAATCCGTTATAAGCTTCGTTGGGGCGATACGCTTTGGGATCTATCCGAAACGTATTACCGCAATCCGTGGTTGTATACGAAGATTGCGAAGCATAACAAACTCAAAAATCCTGATTTAATCATTTCGGGAACCTATATTGAAATTCCTCCGCAGTAAGATACTACGTTACAAGCAAGAACGATTTCTGCGTTCTTGCTTGCTCCTTTTTTTTCGGCTCCGTCTTTCTTTTTTCTGTCTTTTCCTCTTTACCGGTTCTGTCACAGTCTGTGCTGTAGATAGAAGCGCCGCTCTATTAAAAGATCTAAAAGCCGGAAATTACGACTTTTTCTTACAGGCAGACAACAAAGCCTATCGCAGTATCAAAATGATGGGACACGGCAGCGCCTACTATGTAGGTTTACACCTGAAACGTGCAGGCTACAAACAAGCCGCCCGTTTCTACTTTGACCTTGGAGAAAAGTTGTACGAATCACCGCTGAACCGATTGTGCCGCGAAGAATTATACGAAACAGGCTCTCCCTCCGACTGCTTACAATCCGTACAAAAACGCTTGCAGGAACTTGCCGGAACGACTACTGCACTCGGGCAAGAAGATACGGTACAGGCTGAAAAAGAGCGATTATCGTTATTGGAAATTCGGCTCCTTTTGCAAACAGGCGCTTACGGCAGTATTACACAAGCGCCGGAAACCTTGTATCTTACCGGCCCGCTGACAGTGGAGCTTGTCGATGCCTTTCCTCGCTTCGGTAAAGACCTGCCGCCGTTTTTATATAAGCTCGCCGAAGCCCGCATAGCGGTTTTTGAAAAACGCTATACGGAAGCATGGAGTTCCGTACAAGAGGCTTTCAGTATGAAGAATGCCTTTGCAGATTTTACGTTTTCCGGTCTGCTCTCCGATATTGGCAAGGCGGGTACTTATGGAACAGAGAACTCCGCTGAGGCAGCTGCTTTTTTTGAAGATTTTGCAGTACGAATACAAAATAGCGGTAATAAGCAGCTTTCCGGTACGGATATGCGCCGCTGCCTCTTTTATACTTCATTTTATGCAGCCCGTTGCCGGACGAAAATCGGCGGCGCTGCGCAACGTGAACAAGCCGTAAAACTTTTCTTACAGGCAGCTGAACTGGCCGATTCCGCTTCCGACTTTGATTCTGCAACGTGGTACTATTTGGATACCATGCGGATGCTCGGCTTATCCCGTTACCTCAAAGCGCTGGCGGATACGGCAGCCCGCTGGAAAAACCCCGCATGGTACGCCGATTTGGTACAATCGTTACGGGCGCAGCTGACCGCGGCAAAGGATTGGAAAAACTTAGAAACACTCCATACTGTGTTAGCAAAAACAACATTGCCGGAGCAGCGGGCTGCCGTTGCTTACACGCTTGCCTGCGCCGGACAGCTTCCGCCGGACAGAACGGCACGGTTACTGCAAGAAGCCGCCGGTGAATCGCACGATGCGCTGTATTACCGAATTTTAGGAACGTACCGGCTCGGCGGCGCTCAGCTGTTGAAAGAAACTTTTCAGTTCCGTAGTGAACCCCTGTCCGGCAGACATACACAATCCACCGGCACACAAGCGCAAGCCGGTGAATCGCACACTCAGTCCGACGCGGGCAAAGCGCAAACAAGCACATTTTCTCCCCAAGAGGCGCGAACGTATATCGACGGCTTGCTTCATTTCGGTTTATACGATATGGTCTATCCCCGCATTGTTGCCGTGTATCCGTCGATTTCCGCTGAAGAGGCACTACAAATCGCCCGCACGTTGGCTAGTGAAGGCCGCTATGCCGATTCGATACGGGTGATCCGCTTCTCGTTAAAAAATCAGGAAGATGCGGCAACAAAGGAGCAGCTGGAGCTGTTGTATCCCCGTCCGTGGGGTGAACTTGTCTCGAAATACGCCGCAGAATATGGGCTGCCGGAATATCTGTTATATGCGTTAATAAGGAGCGAGAGCTTTTTTCAGCATCAGGTTGTATCAGGGGCAGGCGCGGTCGGTCTTACACAGCTGATGCCCGCAACAGCTGCGGATATCGCAAAAAAGTTAAAGGTTGCAGATTACAGCCTTACCGATCCCGAAATAAATATCAGATTCGGCGCATATTACCTTGCGGAAATGATCCGCCGATCCGATAACCGTATTATGCCTGCCTGCTTTGCGTACAATGCAGGTATCTCACGCGTTCGCGGATGGCAAAAAAAAGCACAAGGTCTGCCGGAAGATCTCTTTTTGGAAAGTTTGGAATACGCCGAAACACGGGATTACGGGCGAAAACTACTGTCCGCTGCAACGGTATACGGAGTACTCTATTATTCGGAAGAGCCGGAAGATATTGTGCGGCTCTTTTTTAAGGAACTGTTATGACGATTATACAAGCAATTTTACTCGGCGCCGTTCAAGGCGTTGCCGAATTTCTTCCTATTTCAAGCTCCGGCCATCTCGCCGTAGCCGAGTACTTTTTGGGACATACCGATGTTCCCATCATTTTTGATATTCTGCTGCATATCGCGACCCTCGGAGCAGTTTGTATTGTGTTTTACAAACAGATATGGCGGCTTTTAACCGTACTCGGCCGGTTTATTATCAGGAAAAATACGATAGAAGACAGTGCAGACCTTAAACTAATCGGTGCGCTGCTCATTTCTACCGTTGTTACCGGCGTTATCGGTATCGTTCTGAAAGATATTGTACAGGCAAAAAACATGCTGTTTATCGCAGTCTGTTTTATTATTACCGGTATTGTGCTTTTGCTTTCAGCCAAACTGCAACCGAAAAAAAACGTTGCCGTGCCGTCCGTGCTGCAAGCGGTGATTATCGGAGCCGCGCAAGGTATCGGCGTACTGCCGGGTATTTCACGCTCAGGGTCTACCATCGCAGCGGCGCTTTTAACCGGTGTAAACCGCGAAAAAGCCGGAGAGTATTCGTTTCTTCTATCTATTCCGGCCATCCTCGCCGCGTTTATCTTTGAACTGAAATCAGCCGATACCATAAGCGGTTCAATTGGCATCGCCGCGCTGATTGCGGGGATGCTGACCTCTTTTATCGTAGGCTTTTTTTCATTGATCTTTTTGCTCAAATTGATAAAAGGGGGAAAGCTCGGCTTATTCGCCTGCTATTTAATTCCTGCGGGGATTATATTATTCGGTGCAGTCGGCATCTTTCATGTATAAATTAAAGCAGGGCAAACGCATCAGGCACTTTTTGAGATACCCCCGCAGAATAATATAGGCTGTTCAACCAGAGTTGAACCTTTACGGTTCAAATGGTCTCACTGCCTATATTATTCTGTGGAATTTGATTTACTCTGCCTGATGCATTTGCCCGCTTACCGAAAAAAAATGTGGGAAATTTTATTCCTTAAAATTTCCCACAGAAGGGAGGGGAAATAATAGTGATGGGAAATAGAGATAGTCGATTTAGAGTTTTAGCGGTCATTTTGAGCGTGCTGTTCTTTTGTGCCGGTATTATATTAACGCTTGGTATTTTTCTACCGGTTGCCGGACTTGCTGCATCACACTATGCGTTATTTGCGATGGGGCAGCGGGTCTTTTTTGTGTATGGGTTTTCCTCTTTTTTAATTCCGCTCCTCTTTTTGTATGGAGCGGTGTTGCTGCTTATCCCCGGCTGGTCGCGTGAATCCAAAGCGATACTGCTCGGTGTGCCGCTCTATTTTGTTACTGCCATCATCGGTGAACAGCTCATCTACACCTTTGCTCCATCGGTTTCCATTCCGACCGTTCGGCAATTTGTAACCGTTTCAATATTAATCTGTGCGCTGCTGCTTGTCTGCTTTGAAATTTTTTTGATGTTGACACTCAGCGAAAAGCTATCTGGCAAACGGTTCTCTTTACATAACAGCCCTGAGGAAGATGATGTTTCCGAAAACGATGAAGCAACCGGCGACGATATGGACGATGCAACCGCACCCCTTAGTCAGTTGGCACCGGCGGTAGAGAAAGACTCTGATTCACCGGAAAAGGATACAGCCGATTCTTCGGAGTTGCCGGAAGCAACAACAAAGGATGCTGTGAGTTCTTCGGCAAATACGGCAGATGACGTGATGGCAGCCGTTCGAGAACCGGATTCCATATCCGGCTCCTCTACAGAAACGGAAGCATCGGTGTTTACCCCGTCACCGGCTGCAGAAAATACGGAGCAGCATCTACCGTCCGACGCCGGCATTGATAGTATTAAAGAAAATACTTCCAATACCCTTCACGCGCTGACCGGTAAAGTAGCGGCAATCGGCGTGCCGGAGCTTGAAGATACGCAAAACGAAATATCACAAACCGCACAACAGTCAACCATTGAATCGAAGGATACTGAAACACCGAACACAGAAGAAGAATTACCTTTGTTGGAAGAAGTTGAAGAAGATGTACAGCCGTTGCCGCTATCAACTCCGTTATCTGCGGTGATGGATATGCAGGAAAAAGAGGCTATCCGTCCGGTATTTGATCCCTCCGACCCAAACAACCTGTTCGCAAGTTTGGAGGAAATTACCGCTCCCGTTGAGCGCATTAAACAGACAGATCATTCAGAAGCACAGTCTAATCCCTTGCTGCAGGAAGAAGAAGCGTCGCCTATGCCGACGGTCGAAAATGTACCGACTATGGCAGATAGCCCCGAAGCTCCTACTCCAGTAGAGGAAGAAACGCTACCACCAGAGAACGATGTACCGGCTACAGCGGAAGAGGTCGCGGACGCCGTTTCTCAAATAGATATTATTCCGGAAGAAACAATTTCGGAACAACAATCGATAGCAGCGGCTCCCCCTCAAGCAGAACCGGAGATGCCGCTTGTTTTTGTAAACGGCGTACCGCTGCCGAATGAACGTTCAGATCTGCTCGACACAATGGTGGTAATCGACTCGGAACCGCACACAAACTCAAAAACTATTCAAGAAGAGCAATCTACTCCATCGAGAACCGGCGACTTTGTTCAGAACAAGACGGTACTATCAGAAATAGCGGCATCGATTGAACCGCTTCAAACCGAAACATCAATACAGGAAGATGAGGTAGCGAATAGCGCTACGATAGACATACAAGATACAACCGCAGCGGATACCGGCGGTGAATCGATAGATGTACAGATTGCAGAGGATGATACGGAAACCGACATCGGCGCCGATGCGGATATCGCCATCGACGGCTTTGACGCACAGGACGAAGAAGCTGCCGCAGATGCGGAAGTTGCACAGGACACCGATGAGGAGTTTTTAGAAACCATCGAACAAACCGTACCGGTCATTCCGACAAAACCGGTACCTCCCCCACCGCCGCGGAAAAAGTATGCCATCCCGTTTGATCTTTTAACGAATTATCCTGACGGTGAATACTGGATTGTTGACGATGCAACAAGACGAGCAGCGCTCATGCTGAAATCGACCTTTAACGAATTTAAAATCGATGTATCCATCACCGGTATCCGTAAAGGGCCTGTCGTAACGATGTTTGAAATGCTGCCTTCGCCGGGTATCAAACTATCGAAGATTACCAATCTGCAGGATAATATCGCATTGCGTCTTGCGGCCTCCAGCGTCCGTATTGTCGCACCCATACCGGGAAAACATGCAGTCGGTATCGAAGTCCCCAATAAGAAGCGTTCGATTGTCAGCTTTCGGGAATTGATAGAAACCGATTTGCCGGAAGCCGCTAAGATGGCGATCCCCGTTGCCCTCGGAAAAGATGTAACGGGAAATCCGCAAGTCCTTGACCTTGCACAAACACCGCATCTGCTCATTGCCGGTGCGACCGGTTCGGGGAAATCAGTCTGTGTTAATTCAATCATTTTGTCGATTCTCTATAACCGCCGCCCTGATGAGGTAAAGCTGATTTTAGTCGATCCCAAAATCGTCGAGCTGAAACTCTATAACGACATTGCGCATCTTTTAACCCCTGTTATTACCGAACCGAAGCGGGCGTTCCAAGCGTTGCAATATGCGCTCTGCGAAATGGAGCGGCGCTATGCCTTGCTCGATAATATGGGCGTGCGCGACATAAAGACCTTCAATGCGAAAATCAAATCGGAGCATATTGCAACGGAAACGCTGCCCTATATCGTCATCATCATCGATGAATTTGCAGATCTTATGGCAACATCCGGTAAAGAGCTTGAAGCTACAGTCGCACGCCTGTGCGCAATGAGCCGCGCAGTCGGTATTCATCTGGTACTTGCGACGCAACGCCCCTCCATCGACGTCATCACCGGTTTGATTAAGGCAAATATTCCGAGCAGAATTGCCTTTATGGTTGCGTCAAAAACCGATAGCCGAATCATCTTGGATGAGATGGGTGCAGAAAAACTGCTGGGAAAAGGCGATATGTTGTACGTAAGCGCTGCTCGTCCGTTCCCGACCCGTATACAGGGAGCCTTTGTTTCCGAACAGGAAGTAGAACGTGTTGTCGCCTGCGTGAAGGAATACTGCGAACCAGAATATATCGATGAAGAAATCTTTGTTGATGATGATGACGAGCCCTATGATAATGCCGTGTTCTCCGACGATAATGATCCGCTCTACGATCAAGCGTTGGAAATTGTTACCTTTGCAGGCAAAGCGTCTGCTTCTTATGTGCAGCGAAAACTGAAAATCGGGTACAACCGTGCGGCTCGTCTTATTGAAGAGATGGAAGCACGCGGTATTGTCGGCCCTGCAAACGGGTCAAAAGCCCGCGAGATTATCAGACACGTATAGTTTTTTCTTGCTGGACACCTGTAGGTAAAAGGTCTATACTTTTATTTACATAGGGAGAGAGATCAATAATGAAAAAGCGCTTTTCTATTCGATACAAACTTATTCTCATCTTCGGTTTTCTTATTGTGATAGCTTTAACAATAGAAAGTGTTCTGGCCGTTCGCACAGCACGCAAAGCTGTAATAGAAAAGATTGAGGTGCATCTGCTGGATAAGGTGCACGATACAGCTGAAATACTGGACGGCAGAATTGAACAGTGGTTTCAATTGCTTGAAGGTATTGCCCAGATGCCGGCATTGCGGAGTACCGAATTATCGTATTTTGAAAAAGCGCTATTGTTAAAAGAACTCTCTGATAAAAATAATTCTTTTCAAATACTCAATATTGTCAATCAAAATGGAATCGGTTATTTAGCTAATGGGCGAACGAGTGATATTTCTTCAACAGCTTGGTTTAAAGCCTATCGCGGAAAACCTTTGATGTGCGAACCTTTTGTGTCTCTTATCAACGGTAAAATGGTTATCGTTATTGCTGTTCCGATTTATGATGATAATAATCAAGCACAGAATATACTCGCAGCAACAATCGACGGATTCGCGATGTACAATGCCGTAAAAGATATCGTTATCGGACAAACCGGTAATTGTACTATGATAGGAGATGCGGGAATAGTCATTGCTGATCAAGATACGGAATTGATAAAAAATCAGTTTAATCCAATAGAAGAAGCCGAAAAGAATTCGGCTTTTACTTCTCTTGCGGTATTATTACAAACAGCGCTTGAAGCAAAAGAGACTGCAATCGGATATTATGAATACAACAAAGTACGAAAAATCGCGGCGTACGCTGTAATGAAAACTACCGGATGGACAGTGCTTGTCAATGCACCGGCAGAGGAGTTTATGGGTACCGTCAATGCCTTGCGCGGTACTATGCTGATTATAGGGCTTATCATTTTGCTGATGGCAATCGTTATTGTATATATTATCGCCCGTGCAATGGTAAAACCGGTACAGACTGCCGTTACTGCCTTAAAAAATATTGCACAAGAGGAGGGGGATTTGACGGTACGGTTGCCTGTAATCGGTAATGACGAGGTAACTGAGCTATCCGAATATTTTAACGAAACAATTGCTAAAATCGGCGCTTCAATACAAGCGGTTGGAACAAGTAGTAAGGAAATGGAAGAAATCGGAAACGAGTTGTCTACCAATATGCTTGAAACAGCCGGCGCAGTGAATGAGATTAGCGCAAACATCGATGGAGTAAAACAACAGGCGCTTACCCAAGCGGCAAGTGTTACCGAAACTGCTGCCACCGTCGAAGAAATTGTCCGAACAATAAAGCAGTTGAATATCAGTATTGAAACTCAAGCAGCAAGTGTTGCACAATCTTCTTCTTCCGTAGAAGAAATGGTCGCGAATATTGCTTCCATCGGACAGACATTGAGTAAAACCGACGATGTAATTCGAACGCTCACTGCAGCGACTGGCGATGGCAAATCCACACTCGTTACCTCCAATACTGTAACACAGAAGATTGCCGAAGAATCAGGGTCGCTAATGGATGCATCCAGCGTTATTCAACACATTGCTTCACAGACAAACCTATTGGCGATGAATGCTGCAATAGAAGCTGCGCATGCAGGGGAAGCTGGCAAAGGCTTTGCCGTTGTTGCCGATGAGATCCGTAAGTTAGCAGAGGATTCAGCAACGCAGGGTAAAGCGATTACCGCAACACTGAAAACACTGAGCGGGGAAATCGAAACACTGTCCTCATCTTCCAAAACAGTAGAAGAAAAATTCAATGTAATTTTTAACTTAGCCGAACAGGTAAAATCGATGAGTGATCGACTTACCGAAGCAATGAGGGAGCAAGAAAACGGCAGCAGAGAGGTACTCACTGCTATTAAGAGCATTAACACGGTAACAATAGAAGTACAGGCAGGTTCTGAAGAAATGTTGAAAGGCGGTGAAGGTGTTGCTGCTGAAATGCGCAAACTTGATGATCTTACCCGCATTATCACTGACAGTATGAATGAAATGGCGGCAGGTGCAATACAGATTAACAATACGGTACAAGAAGTCAATGAGATTACGCAAAAGAATAAACACAGTATTGAAGGCTTGGCGCAGGAAGTAGGAAAATTTAAAGTCCAATAAGAGAATACTTCCCCTATGTACGCCCAACCAATATCATGGTTCGGGCGCACTCGTTATAGGGGGAGCGGTCAAAGTCGCCGTATATTTCGACGGAAGTAAAACCGGCAGACAGCATAAGCTGCCGCAATTCGGTTGCGGCATAGAGGCGCTGCACAAAGGTGTGGTCTGCCCTGAGGCCGTCCTTTGTGTAGAGCTGCCAATGAGAGCGTAAGCCCTCCCATGCGCCTTCTACCGTAAAATCGGTGAGTACGGTATACCCTGCCCGCTCAAACCATTCTCCGGCAGTAAAATCCCGCACGGCTATTTCCCGCCCCACCATTTCGAGGATAAAACAGCCGCCTTTTTTTAACGATTGTGCAATATTGCGGATAATGAGTGCATCTTCTTCAATCGTTTTGCAATAGCCGAAACTGGTATACATATTGACTGCAATATCGAAAGCGGCGGGGCGTATAAACTCCCGTAAATCCGCCTGCACCCATTCAATAGTTACATTTTCTGCTGCAGCCGCCTCTGCCGCTGCATCTAAAAACGGTTTGATAAGGTCGACACCGGTAACCTGCGCCCCGAGAACGGCAAGTTCAACAGCGATACGGCCTAAGCCGCATCCGGCATCAAAAACTTTTAATTCCTGCGGCGGACGTCCTGTCCCTGCAAGTGTGAAAATGCCTTCAGCAACGGCGAAAGCTTCTTTCCATCGCGAGGTATCAAACATGATAGGTGCATACTGTACCCAAAAAGATTCATTTTCAAACCAATCGTTCATATCGATCCTCACTCGCCTCCGTTTTAAGGCTCACGCCGCCGGTTGCACTACTCTGGATTGGTATCCGCACCTGTTTGTAAGAATGCATCTAAACCGGAATTCCGATTCACACTGCCGTCAGCAATCAATTTTTGTTTCAGCACATTGGCTCGATGATTTTCAGGATCAAGTTTCAGCGCTCGATTCAACAGCATAATTGCTTCCGGCATCCCATTGCGTTCGGCATATATCCGCGCGGCTTCGTAGAGCATCTTACTCTGTGAGCGTTTATCGGAAAGGAACTCCGCAGCACGGGAGAAATACTTAATCGCCATATCAGGTTCATTGCGGGCATCATAGATATAGGCTTGGTCAACCACCGCAGGAATTTTATAGCGGCTCTCGGTTTCCACCTCAGCAAAATTCTTTAGAGCCGCAGTTGAATACCCCTGCACTGCACGCCGGATACCGTTGTAGAATACATCTTCATCATGATTATCAGCCTTATCGATTCCAAAACAAGCGTTAAAATCGCCCGAAGAAGCAAAATACCAGCGTGCATACGCCTTTACCAGCGGATTATGGGGATGGGCTTCCAAAATTTTCCACATTTCTCCGTTTCCTTGCGTATAGTTTTTCGGCTGGACATAACGATATCGGAACGCTTCCAGCAAGAACCGTACATCATCACTGTCGGTCGCCATTGCGCCCTCAAGTACCTGCTCAGCAGAAAGCGTAAAAGCCGAAGAAACAAACAACTTTTTTTCCATCTCTAACGAGAAAAAATCCTTGCTTTGCAGATACTCTTCCAACGGATTGTTTTGATTATGCACTGCATTAATAGCGGAACACGCACGGACATACTGTGCAACAGCCGGATAATATCCCGGATTTTGCGAAATACAATCAATCAAGACTTCGGCTTTTTCTTCTTCCGTAGCGGCAGTCATCGCTAAGTTGTAAAACACTTCGCTTGAGGAATCCGTATAACGATCGACATATATGTGCCAAAAACCGCGTGCCTGCTCCATATCGCCAAGTCCCGCACTTGCATCGGCAGCAAGCAAAAGGTGACGGCGGGCGTATTCAAAAGCTTTGGGATTATTTTCAGGAATTCCTGCCATGTCGGCATACGCGAGTGAGTAGACTAAATCGTCCAGTACCGGCTGGAAGTTTCCCATATCATAAGCCAAACACGACCAAAAATAAGGAGACCGAAGCGCTTCTTCTTTAGCAATTCGGGAACGGAGCGCAGCGGCCTGTGCAATGTCGCCTTGATGAGCAAGCATTACGGCAGCATTCTCCAAGAAAATATGTTCGCCCGTAAGTCGAAATCCTTCTTGCCAAAAAGAAACCGGTGTCCGGTATGTTTGTTTTGCCTTATCCGCAAGGATAAGCGCCTCCGTCCCAATACCGGCATAAGAAGTGCCGAGCAAAGATTCAGCCGCCGCGGCAGCATCTTCTATCCGGTCTTCCTGTATCAGTGTATGAGTAAGAGCCGCTTTAAGCATCGGATCATCGGGATATTTTTTCAGACCTGCCTGAATTGATTGTAAGGCTTGTACGGGATTATGCAGCTGCAACTCCCGCTTTGCAATGCTTAAATACTGAATAGGCATCTGTGCCTTTTTACGCAACGCACGTAAGCTATTCAGCGCTTTTTGAGTGTTGCCTTCTTGCACAACACCATCAATAACATTCAGTTTTTGTTGAAAAAGCTCATTTTTATCTGTTTTTGAACATGCAGCAACAACGACGCAGAGGAAAAGACTTCCTATAAGAAAGAGATTAGTTTTTGTCCTTTTCATAAGAGCAGTCTAAACACTCTCGTTTAATACTGTCAAGTACTGCGTTTACAAACTTGAAGGAATCATTGGTGCCATACGTTCGAGCGATGGTAACCGCTTCGTTAATCACGATTCTGGGATCGGTATCTTGTTGGAAGAGAAGCGAATAAGTACCAAGTCGCAGGATAGCCTTATCCACCAATTTAAGCCGATTAAAATCCCAGTTTTCCAAGTTCTTGGTAATGAGGGTATCGATTTCATTGATATGCTCAACAGTACCTAAAAAAAGAAGCTGCGAAAATAAAAAATCTTCGTCATGCACCTCTTTACCGGTACGTTCCGCCCATGGGAAGAGCAATAAATCATCAGGCGGCAACGATCCTGCGTCCCAAGCAAATAACGCCTGAAACGCAAGAATCCTCCCGCGTCGTCTTCCGATCGCCATTTTTACCACGAAAGCGTTTTTTCAAGGTCGACGCCAGTTTTGAATATAACAAAATTTTCCGGTTTACGGAGTTCATTAGTTACTGAAACGAGTGCATTGTTCAACGCTTCGTTTTGGCGCTGCATAATCACCATTTTTTTTATATATTCGTAGAGGCTGACATTCCCGCCCGGTTCTACAACATCACTTAAACCGAGTATTTTCGCGTCTTTTTTCTCTAGAACAACAAAGCACTGGTAATTGGCACCCGTTTCAGTTATTGGAGACACTTCTCCTACTTTCATGTTAAAAATCTTGAGAAGCTCTTCCATCGGAATACCGAGTTGTTCGGCTGCCAATGCGGTTTTACTGACAAAAATTTCTCCAGCCTGATAACTTGAATTCTTTTCCTGCGATTTTGTACGGATATCCGCGGTAGCCTTCGGGTTTGCCGTCAGCTTTTTTTGAATATCTTTTATCGTTTTTTCCGCAGCGCTCGCTTTGTCGCCTTTCGGTGCTACCACAAGGAAAAGCTGTACTGTGTCAGGCTGCACGAAAGACTGTTTATTGACCTCATAATATGAACGGATTTGATCGTCGGTCGGACTTGGAATCGATTGCAGTTCTTTTTGTTTTTTCTGCATCACATACGCTTGTGCGGTCAGCTGGGTTCGTAAAAAGCTCTTAAATTCAGCAAGGGTCATACCGTTTTGTGCTTTCATATATTCGTCAAGCGACATATTCGTTTTTTCTTTAATCAGTTTTGCAAAATCCGCTTCGGATACCTGCTGCCCCAATTGATTGGATACGTATTCGGTAAAGTAATTGTTTACCTCCGAATCCATGATTTTTATCCCGTCTTTTTCAGCCGCCTGTACGATTAAGCGCTCATTGATAAGACCGTCCAGCGTTTGCTGCCGTTCCGGAACGGTCATCTTTCGGCCGATTTCCTTTTCTAAGGCTGAAACACGGGTTTTAAGCTGCCCAAGCGTAATCGGTGTTCTACCGGTAAGCTTTACTTCTGCAATAGGCTGCAGATTAGTTTGGGCAAAAACGCCGCTTATAGACAAACTTAATACAATAAACAATGTAATTACAGTTTTTTTCATCATATCCTCTTCAGGTTTTTGATATTAGTAAACAACCGAATCGTCAGTAAGTTACTTACAGATCTCGTATGTCCTATTTTGTAAGAACCGCACGGATACGTCTAACCCCCGCCGATGACGATTGTTCCTTCTGGATTACAAACCGGCCAAGTACTCCTGTGTGTTCTACGTGCGGGCCGCCGCAGACTTCTTTTGAAAAGTTTCCGATGGAGTATACTTTGACGGTATCCTCGTACTTTTCACCGAAAAGCGCCATCGAACCGGCACGCTTTGCTTCTTCAAGCGACATTATTTCCATAGTAACCGGTAAATCAGCTTGGATCTGCTCGTTGACGATGCGCTCAACTTCGGCTTTTTCTTCGGAAGTCATCGGCTGCGGATGAGAAAAGTCGAAGCGGAGCCGTTCTGCCGTAATATTAGACCCTTTCTGTTCAACATGATCGCCGAGTACCATTCGCAGCGCCTTATGCAAAAGATGCGTTGCCGTATGGTATGCAGTGGTTTGCTCGGAATGATCAGCTAAACCGCCCTTAAAAATTTGTTCACTGCCCGCACGGGATAGTTCTTGATGCTTCTTAAAGGCCTCTTCAAATTCCGCTTTGTCAACGGTTAAACCCGATTCCCGCGCAAGCTCTTCGGTAAGCTCAATGGGGAAGCCGTAGGTATCGTAGAGTTTAAAGGCAAGCCTGCCCGGGATAATCTTTTTAGCATTCTTTAACAGGTTCGGCTTCATTTTTTCATATTCAGCTTCACCTTTTTTGAGGGTTTCGAGGAAACGCTTTTCTTCCGCCTCAAGCTCGGCGCAGATGGATGCTTCTTTTTCTTTTAATTCGGGATATGCGTCCTTGTACTGCTCAATGAACACCTTTGCCGGAATTGCGAGGAAAGTTCCCTCAATGCCGAGTTTCCGGCCGTGGCGGACAGCCCGTCTGATAATGCGGCGGAGGACATACCCTGCCCCGACGTTGGACGGCAGCACCGCTTTCGGGTCTCCCAAGATAACGGTAGCGGCACGGATATGATCGCATATAATACGAACGGATACATCTTTTTCAGCATCGCTGCCGTACTGATAGCCGGTAATCTTTTCGATTGCGGCAATCAGCGGGGTAAAAATCTCCGTTTCGTAGACGGATTTTTTTCCCTGCAGCATCGCAACGGTACGCTCAATCCCCATGCCGGTATCGACGCAGTGCCGCTCCAAGGTATGATACGAACCGTCTTGTTCCTTGCGGTACTGCATAAATACGTCGTTCCATATTTCGACGTATTTACCGCAGCTACAACCCGGACGACATTCGGCGCCGCACGCGGGTTTTCCCGTGTCGATGAACATTTCGGTGTCGGGACCGCAAGGACCTGTTTCTCCTGCTGGTCCCCACCAGTTATCCTCGCGGGGTAAAAAGTGAATTCGTTCTTTCGGGATACCGTGCTTTTCCCAAATCTCCGCCGATTCGGTGTCGCGCGGCACTTTGTCATCTCCTGCAAAGACCGTTACCGAAAGGAGATCGATCGGGATATTAAGGTACTGCGGACTGGTTAAAAATTCAAAACTGAATCCGATTGCTTCTTTCTTAAAATAGTCGCCGAGCGACCAGTTCCCCAGCATCTCAAAAAAGGTAAGGTGAGAAGCATCTCCTACCGCATCGATATCTCCGGTACGGATACACTTTTGATAGTCTGTTAAACGGGTTCCGGCAGGATGCGGTTCGCCCATCAAATAGGGAACAAGCGGGTGCATACCTGCGGTGGTGAACAATACGGTGGGATCATTTTCGGGAATTACCGACTTACCGGAAATTTCCACATGATTTTTGCTTTTAAAAAATGCAATATACTTGGAACGAAGTTCGTCTGCTGTAATGTGTTTATTCATATCTTATCATAGTAAGAAAAGCTATTAAGCCTGTCAACTGTGCTTTTGAAAATAGGTGGCACATCTGCGTTGTCGCTTAACAAAAAACAGTCCTCGACGTACAACAAGTACGCCTGCGGGTGTTTTTTGTACGCTCCTAGCATCTGTACCGCCTATTTTCAAAAGCGGTGGCTATGCAGAACGGACACGGATGTCCGGGGTTTTACACAGCAGCGAAAAGAGGCGGTGGCAGTTCCGGTACACGATTTCGCATAAGTGCTCTACCGTACACTGCCGGTACTCACTTGCAGCCTGATAGGTATACGGAATATTCAACGGGGTGTTTACCTCCCGTCTAACCGGTTGAGGGGCGAGATACGGGGCATCCGTCTCCAATAGTAGTTTATCGTCAGGCACCATGCGTACCAGTTCCGCTATTGAGGAAGCGGTTTCGGCGTTGTCAGTGTATGTGATGGTACCCGGAAATGAAAGATACCAGCCCCGTTCTAAAAAAGCTTCGGCTTCCTTTTTCCCGTACGAGAAACAATGAATAACGCCTCGGTGCCAGCCTACTTCATCGATACAGCGGAGCGTTGCTTCAAAACCGTCGCGTGAATGAATAATCACAGCCAATCCGTACCGTTTGGCAAGGGCAAGCTGTTCTTTAAAAAGCGTTTCTTCACCGGCGAGATCACCGGTTCCCGTACCGGTTGCTCCGGCATGGTTCCAATACCGGTCTATACCACATTCTCCGACCGCCGTATACAGCTGCCCGCTTTTGAGGATCGCTTGAATATCGGCACTGAGCTTTTGCAACGCCTCTGCCGGATGTTCAATAGCGGCACGTCCTGGCCACAATCCTGCAGAAAAATGGATAAAATCGGGTATAGAGCCATCTTTGCCGCAAGCTTCCGCAACGGTGTTATACCGTGGTGTAAAATCTCCGGCATCGGTTCCGATATCCATTATAAAAGGATACCCTTCCTCCTGCATCGCTTTCAGTATCAGCGGAAAGTGTGCTGTTTTTTGAGAAATATGATGTAAATGACAATGAGAGTCCGTAAACAATCTTGACCGCCTCTATAATTTCCGGTATAGTATATCATCTTTGCCGGAGTGGTGGAATTGGTAGACACCAGGGACTTAAAATCCCTTGACTGGTAACGGTCGTACGAGTTCAAGTCTCGTCTCCGGCAGGTTCTTTCATCTTATGCCTTATCTATGCACAATGTTTCTATAATAATATCCCGTATCATAAAGCTTCAGAATCAATAGATAGTATTCCCCATCGATTCCTTAAAAACATCTTCCCCCCTTTTGTACTTAATTTTTTTTCTTGTTTTCCGATATTGTCTGTATGAAGCTATGGGAGGATCTTATGAGAAAATACCATGTACTGTCAGCTCTGGTGGGGGCATTGTTGTTATTGCCCCTTGGAGCGGAAGAATTACTCACAGCAGAAACTTATGCATCTTATTACGGAGAAGCTTTTAACGGCCGACCGACGTCAAGCGGCGAAATTTTCGATATGAATGCCTATACGGCAGCCCATAAAACACTGCCGTTCGGAACTTTTCTTGAAGTAACCAATCTTGAAAACGGGAAAAAAGTGGTGGTACGCGTAAACGACCGCGGCCCATTCGTCCCAAACCGTGAGATAGATTTATCAAAAGCCGCAGCTAAATCCTTGGGGATGATTAGCCGCGGTATTACACGAGTTTCGATTAAAAGAGTTGATTCACTTGATCATGCAGCACTCGTTGCAACAACTGACATTTACAGCGACACACTGGCGAAGCCTGCACAAAAAGAAATACCGTTCGCATCCGGTACACAACCTGAAGTAGTGCCTGTTCAGAAGGATGCAGTGTCCGATATACCGGCTAAAGGTTCCGACGCAGCAGCAGAAGCGCAACCGGCGCCGTCTCAAGTAACACCAGCTCAAGCATCACAGTCTAACACAACACAAAGACAACCGGCATCTGTAGATCAACAAACAGCAAAGCCTGAAACGGTCAAAGGTGTTGCAAACCGTTCAGTTTCTGCACAACCGGAACAAACTCCAGCGCCGGTTTATTTACCGGGAACTTCCGGTGTGTTGTGGCGAATTCAGCTGGGTGCTTTTACGCGGGAAGAAAATGCACTGCGGCTTGTTGTCCAGCTGAGAAAAGCAGGGTTCGACCCTGCGTATGAGCGTACTGAAAAATCGGTACGGGTTGTCCTTCCGGGTATACAACCAGACGATCTTGAAAAAGTAAAAGAAGCACTGGCAAATCATTCCTTCACCGATTACGTAATCAGACAGGAAAGCTGGTAAGCCAATTTTTTTATCAAAGTAAACGTATCAGACAAATCGACAACTCCGAGACGCAAGGTGCCGGAGTTGTCGATTGTTATATGCTATAGCGATCGTGTCCCCGACAGCGATGTGCTCCGTAACCAGTCATTATTGCTTTAAACTTTCCCTGCCAGCAAAATTCATATTACTAAAAGTTTTCTTTTCATCTTTCGTATCTCAAGTATTGGACTTGCTACTTTATTTCGTATCCTGTCCCAATTTCTTCTTTCCATGTCCACCCTCTCTCATTGTAGTTATTCCATTCCCACTCTTTCAATGTTGCATATTTTTCAAACTTCTTTGCATCAATAATACAATACTTTTTTTTAAATCTTTCACCCCAAAAATCCCATGGTTGTATGTAATAATTTACCGATGTTTCAACAACTCGAATCGTTTTCTTATTAGGGTTCGTTCCATCTTCATAGCCAATAAATAAATGATTTAATCCACCAGTTGCTTGATTATTGTGCCAAACAAAAACAGACAGTGGCATTATCTCATGAAAGCGCACTGCTTGGTCAATACAGTTTATTTTTCCATCTCCATTTACATCACGAAGTGTTGCATGAGCACGTTTTAAGGCTTCTTCTACTGTTGGCTGCTTAAAAGGTTTTGAGTGATAATAAATATAATTCTCATACCTTTTTTGTTCTGCCGGTTGGGCTTTCTTACTTTGCGGAGCTGCTTTTTTTTCGTTTATATTGCCATAGCTTTCCACTCTTTCCGCCCATTTCTTGTATGCCGGATAAAAGTCTTGCTTTTCAAGCCATTCTTGCTGCTTTTTCTGCTGATATTCTGCTCTTATAGCATCCATCTTTACATCTATTGGTCTTTCTACTTTGACGCTTTCAGTTTTCTTTGTTGTAAGCTTTTCTACTGTAGAAGTGTAGCAATTTTTAACTGACACACATGCCCAAATACAGACTGCTATAAGAATAAGTGAACCCCACGGAATTTTAGAAGCTTCTTTGTCCTTGTATTCATAATAAGCATTTGCTTTTGCCAGTGCATACGCCTTATCATCCGGTGAAACATTATAATTATGCACATTGTACACACAGCCTGCACAATTTCTATCACACAAACCTTCTCTTTGCCGGTGCATACAAAGCTGTGCAATATTCTCTAAATCAATATTCTGTTTTTTAGTAGACCTTTTACGGGGCGATTTTCCTCTCGACTGTGCATTGTGTTCAGTATTTTTCGCTGCGGACTGTGTAGAATGCGAGCCGGATAGATCGCTGTCGCAATACCTACACTTAATAGCTCTCTTTTTTATTTGTTCGCCGCAGTAAGGACATGTTTTATATTCATCGCTCTGTTCCATCGTTTTATCTCCTTCGGTATAAACCGTATCAAATAGAGGTTATCAAATCCGCATCCTACCGAAACGACAGGGAAATCTTCAATGCTATCGGGGATGACAATATCGCCGCCTTTTCCGACGTACTTTAAAATAACTACTCCCGTACCGTCTCCGTTTAAGTCGTACTCAAAATCCGAAGCGGGAGAAACGTTTTGCTCAGCGGTATCCCACCGATACTGCTGAGCAAAACAATGGATAGTACCGCCATAGAAAAAAGTTTTTTATTCATTTTTTATAGCTCCTTATACAGTAGGTAATGATTCCGGTAAATCGCTATTACAGTACCGGCATTTAACGGCGGTTTTTTTTATTTCTTCACCGCAGTATGGGCAGGTTTTGTATTCATCGCTCTGCTCTATCGTTTGATATTCTTCGTTATCAACTGTATCAAACGACATGTTCTCTATCAAATAATAAACGGTCGTTTTGTACTGCCTCCATTTTGCCAGATGCTCATTTACTACAACATACACATAATCAACGTTTTCAATGAGCGTCACGCTGACATCACAGCAGCGCTGTGCCATTAAAGCTTTTACGGAAGATGCCAAACCGGTATTGGGTTGAGACACGTCTATATTATCAAAGTCGATAACATAACCAAGTCGCTCTACCCAGTGCGGAATAATGTGGTTACATATTTCGAAAGTATCGCCACCATGGTAAGTTTGGGTATCATAGAGCCAATAATGCAATCTACGCCCCAGGACAATCGCATAGCCGTCTTGTTCGCGGTACGAATCGGCAAAATTATTTTGTAAACCATCTGCTTTTGAACCGTAAAACCATCTACCGTTCAGGTTCACTCTTTCCGTATACGACCAATCATACATCGGTGACATCTAATTCTCCCTGCGCATACACCGCGCCGGTAAAAGCAAGCAGACACATACATACGATAATCTTTTTCATAATAATTTCTCTCTATATAGCAAAATTATTTGCCTCTTATCTTCGCTTATTTTGCAATTCACGAATTTTTTCATTTAACCCTTTTTGCCCGGGGATTCTGATTGTCGGACCGATTTTTACTGCAAAATTCATACTGGTGGGATGGAACATTGATGCCCTCAGAAAGAATTCTGAAGCACTATTAACAGGCATTTCTGGAAACGTAATCAAAGTCCCAATACCCCATGTCCCCGTACCCGCAATACTGATGCCGAAACTACGTGTAAAATAGTATTTAAGTTCTAAACTTACCGGCAGTATAAAAGAAAGAAAGGATGTTTTCTCAAAGATACTAACGGAAAATCCAATACCACCCGCCGCAGTAAGATAAAAATCCTTTGCATTAAAGGTATACCCGGAAAGTATGTGTGCAGAAAGAACCGATGAAAAAGCGGTGTACGGTACGCCCCACTCTTTTGACCACGAAGACTTTAAAGATTCGCTCATCTGAGCGCCTATCGATAAACCACCGCCAACCGTGTAAGAGAAGCCGTTCGGAGCCCTGCCAAGCATATCGAAACCAAGGAGGAATTGATGAGATTTTCTTGTTTGATCGATTGTATATGAGGAATAATTGTACCCTATGGAAGGTGTGAGCAAGTGGACGCTGTTATTTGTTAATAAATCCGGCGCAGGATATTCTTTTTTCATTTCGTGATTGGGAAGGCGGCCGTTTTTAACAACATAATTAAAAAGCTCCATATTGGCAGGGCTAACAAAGCGTCCCTGTCTGCCCAGTTCGTTCCATTCATCAATATCCATAACTATATTATCAGGATGTGTATTGATTCGTTTTATAAAAAGCCCGTTTTTAGAAAGCTCCCAACCGTGCTGTGCGACAAAATACACAGTTCCTTCTCCGTTTTGCGGTTCAACATCAACGGCATGGCCGCGGACATTCAGCTGGTTATACGCATGGGTCAAGGTTGGATTGCCGACAAGCTTGCAATCAATATTATAATATTTACACAGCGCATAAAAAAGGAGTGCATAGTCCTGACAGTCAACAAATTTGTCATAGTTCATGTTATTGACCGTTGGAATGGTACGGAAATACTGCGCAGCTTGTGGATCATTTGTACCGGAAGGGTTATTGTACTCAAGCACTTCGGCAATATACGGTAGGATTTTATCCTCTATGATATTGTGCTCTTTTATTACTTTCGGACTATCAATAAGAAAAGCCCCGCGTCTATCCACCGTCATACAAGAAACTGCTAAAAAGCAATACATTGCTGCGAACGCAGACATCATTATCCTTGTTTTAAGTGTTTTCATAACGTTCATCCTTATAGTTGTGTGCGCTCTATTTCCCAACCTTTCCATAATATAAAATCACCCAAATCCCGGTACGAGATTTGGGTTGATAAACGACGTTTGCAATAAGCAACCTCGACGCTCCAGCACCGCCAGAATTATTTTTTAGCTGCTTGCCCTTTCACCCCGAGCCTAAATGAGGGACCGAGTTTTACATTAAAAATATTAGCTCTTCCGACCGGAGGGTTTGTTGAATAAAAAGAGGGTATTTCATTAAGTGAAATACCGATGCCTACCAGATTTGTAAAAAAATACTCGAATTTTAGGTTAAAAGCCAAACCTACTGTAATTGCTGTGGATACAGTCTTCGCCTCCGTAACTTCATAACCGAAGGTACCTACGGCAAGACCACCTGCCAAACGGAGGTATGCATTGTCTTTTGCAAATTTAAAAGTATAGCCCGGCATTATTCGAGAATTCCATACTATACCCTTATTTACAGATATACTTACGGGAGCATTTCCCTCAACAGTATTTTTTACTTTTAAAAAACACTGAAAATCATTATCCATGCAGAGCGTAAAACCCGAATCCGTCAGGTACGAAAGATCTAAGCCGACTCCAAAGGGAAGCATAGACATAGAAGATTTTTCTCCGGTTGAACCCGAATAATAGCTGAGCCCCGCTCCCGGCATCAAAACAAGTTCCGCAAACGCATGTGCAGAAACCAACGCAAGACAGAAAAGCATAATAGCAATTTTCTTCATTTAAAAAAAACTCCTTTTTGGTATTAACCATACCGTAAAAAATTATAGACACCCTCTATTCCTATTTTAGAGGTTGTCATTGTAACTGCAAAAAATATGTTACGTTTCGACGTAAAATACCCTATGCTTTTTCGAATTGATACATGGGAGTATCCGTTGCGCCATCCAATAGTGTAAGGATATTCCCTTCAATCTTGTATTTAAATTCCCTATTGAAGAGCATTTGCAGTCCTGGATTAGTAAAACCGGTAAATGTTATTGTATTCCCTGTTATTGTATATGTACCGCTGCCAGACACCTCGCCGCCAACAGTACTAGTATATGTAACTTTCCCACTTTTAAGTTGTAAAACCAACTGACCGCCATTAGCCTTCCAACGCCCCTCGATACTTGATGCAGTATTTCCGCCTCCGGAGCCTCCGCCACCCCCTCCGGGAATGCCGTTTCCTCCGGCGGGAGTCCCCTGCCAGCACGCGGTAAATAAGAATGCAGCGCCAATAAGAACTGCAACCAGAGTAACCGTTAGAATAGATTTTTTTTGTTTCATAAAAACTCCTTACATCCTTACGAAATACTTCTCTTCCATATTACCCCCCCCCCCCCTCAAAAGTCAAGGATAAAAATACGTTTTTTTCTTTTTGAGTTATACTTTACGTACTTTGCAGTTACATTAAGCGAACGCTTATTTTAGACAATGCAGTTGGCATTGTCTAAAAACACGGCGAGTTTGCTCACGCAAACGTCGCGTATTGTATGCCGTTTCTCACTAACGTTACGAAACGGCGGGAAATAAGCATTTTCAAGATTTGAAAATCTTTTCAGATGCTTATTTTTAAGGAAGGTTTATTTTCAGCCGCTAAAATGGCGCGGCTGAAAAACACGTCAAGTTTGCTTTGTGCAAACTTTCAGATTATATGTGCGCGTTCCGCGCACGAATTGAACAACTTCCAAAGTTGATACTTTGTTCAGTTGTTCAATTTTAAAGAACGAAAAAAATAACTCAATTGTAGGAAAAGGGTAGGCATGGTATAATGACAGCATGAACTTTCCACGCAAACTGCCAATCGGTATACAGAGTTTTAAGGTATTACGGAATGACCGTTATCTCTATGTAGATAAGACAAAGTATCTTTTTCAATTGGTAACAAGCAGCCGAGTTTATTTCTTAAGCCGGCCGCGGCGATTTGGAAAGAGTCTTTTCCTTTCGACATTAGCTGCATATTTTCTCGGACAAAAAGAACTGTTCAACGGGCTCTATCTTGAACAGGCGGAAGAGGAACAAGCTGTCCGCGAAAATAGAGCGGCTTGGCAGACATATCCGGTACTGTATCTTGATTTTAATATCGGGCAATATGATACAGAGCGAGCCTTAATAAGCCAGCTCCATTTTCTTTTAAGTCAATTTGAAGAACTGTACGGAAGGAATCAGAATGAAGAAGGAGTATCGCAACGGTTTGCCGGAATTATAAAACGGGCGTATCAACAAACCGGAAAGCAGGTAGTCATTCTTGCAGATGAATACGACAAGCCCTTACTGCAAACCATGGGCGTAAATGAAGCGCTCAATGAGAATTTTCGCAATACGCTTAAAGCATTTTATTCGGTGATAAAAACCTGTGATGAATATATCCGCTTTGCCTTTTTAACAGGAGTTACCAAATTCAGTAAGATCAGTATTTTTAGTGATCTGAATAATCTGAAAGATATTAGCCTACATGAAAAGTACGCAGGTATCTGCGGTATCACTCAGGCAGAACTGGAAGCGAATTTTCAGCCCGAGATCCTAGCCCTTGCAGAGCGGCAACAACTTGAATATCCGCAAGCTGTTACCACACTCAAGCAATGGTATGACGGCTATCTATTCCATCCGGCAGGGGATGGTATGTATAATCCGTTCAGTGTGCTCAATGCATTTGATGAAAAAAGGATAAAAAGCTACTGGTTCGGTACGGGAACGCCGACGTTTTTGGTCAACTTCTTAAAAGAGGCGCACTACTTTATTCCCGACCTCGATGGCAATGTTGAATTGAATGAATCGGAACTGGAAACGTATCTGGCAGTAGCTCAAGATGCATTACCAATTTTATTTCAATCAGGATATTTAACGATTAAAGAGTACATAACAGAAGCACGAATGTATCGGCTTGGCTTTCCGAATGATGAAGTCCGATACGGTTTTTTAGAGAATCTATTACCTGCATATTCTTCCGTACAGTTTGGGGAAACAGGGAAATCGGTATGGCAATTTGTACAAGATATCCGCGAAGGGAATGTAGACGGCTTTATGGAGCGAATGCAGTCGGTTATCTCCGGTATTCCGTATGATAACTTTACAGACAAGAACTTGAAACTGCGTGAACAGAATTACCAGACAGCAGTATATCTTATCTTTGCACTGATGGGACAATTTGTACAGACGGAAGTGCATTGTAGTACCGGTCGCGCAGACTGTGTGGTATACACCGCGGATACAATATATCTGTTCGAGTTTAAGCTCAGCGGTAACGGCACGGCGGAAGATGCTATCAATCAGATAAAAGAAAAAGATTATGCCGTGCAATATAAACTGAACGAGAAAAAGGTTGTGCTGATTGGAGCTGCTTTTGATGATAATACACGTACTATCAAAGATTGGAAAACCGAAGTACTGTAATAATTTTTTGATCTTCATATAAAGCGCCTTTCAATTTCTTCCATAATTTTACCCCTTAAAAGTCAAAAGGAAAATTCAAGATAGGCAGGGCAAATACAACGGAAATACTTAAAGCAGACGTATTCTGATTTTCTAAACAAACGAAATTTTCATCAAGAAGCTGCGCGACTCATTAATATGTGCGCTGAAAGTGTATTAACGGGGTACATTTGTGCACATGAAGTTACAACATTATCATATTTTTTATTCAAAGAACAAAAAGATAAAAATAAAGTAGTAACTACTATTTCAACATTGTTTGATATTTTTCAGATTATTCCAATTGATGAAACAATACTGAAAGCTTCATTACTATCACCAATAACGGATTATCAAGACGCAGTAATCGAAGCCAGTGCCGTTAAATTCAATATTGATTATATACTTTCCCGTAATATTTCCGATTTTAAATTATCACGCATTCCGACATACACACCTGAGCAGTTCTTTTTATTCGTGCGGAGGGTTTAATACCCTGACGCTTGCGTCGTAACAAAGGGTATTAAAGCCGACTGCAACCACCTTATAGAACACACAGTGCGAAACGTTGAGTACTGTGCCCCGACGCTTGCGTCGGGGTTGTTGATTGTGATAGGGAATAGATATGCCAGCATCGTCTATTCCCGAAATGCAACTTCCAAGTGTCTTTTTTCTTTTACACAATCCTTTAGATAATAATTAATTATATTCTGATACGGCATACCTGTTTCCTCTGCCATATTTTTAAAATAATTGATTACTTCGTCATCAAGACGGATGGTAATCTGTTTCTTTAATTTATCTGCATAGGGATTTTTGATTCCGTTTGAAAAATCATAATCGTCTCTCATATTAATTACCTCCGTATTGTTTTGATTCCTGCAAATTTGCTTTTCTTGCAGAAATTATTCTGATTCTGTCATTTTTCCTATAGCAATGACAAACGAGCAGCATATGCATTTCTGAACTCAAGCCAAGCATAATAAACCGATCTTCATCTATATTTGAATGATCAGGATCTGCAATCAATATTGCATTTTCATCATAGAATACGGTTTTTGCTTCCTCAAAAGTTACTTTGTGCTTTGCGTAATTCAAATCTGCTTTTACCGGATCCCATTCAAAAATTATTGAATCCATAATTATATTATAATTTCCCCTTTGCTTTCGTCAATATAAAAAGAGCTGTTCCATGATCTGCCGATTATCGATGTAATACCGTATGATAACTTCGGTAAAGGAAACTTGAAGCTACGGAAACAAAATCATCAAACTGCCGGGCATCTTGTTTTTACGCTGATGAGACTGTTTGTCCGCAATTAATTCTTAATTATTAATTTGTACCTCTATTCACAGCAACTCTAAACAGTCGCGCAGCAAAACGATTGACGCAGGCTGCTGCCTCATGTTTATCGGCAACGGGAGCGGGATGTTCGTAGCGGAAATAGATACTGCCGTCTTGACCGATAAGGCTGAGCCGGATGCCGCTTTCGGTACATACTGCCGTGATGGAAAACGGCGCGTGTGCGGAAACCGTAAATAACGATTTGTTTAAAGCGGCGGCAAGGCGTTTTTCGGTTCGTTTGCTGAGCCGTTCGTCTGCACCGGTACAGGTCAGCGTAACCGGCAACCGTATCCAATGTTCCGGAAAGCAGGCGGGATTGCTTTGCAGCAGCTCTTGATAGAACGCGGTTTTCAGTTCGGCGTTTCTTGTGCAGAGTATCAGCGCCGCCGCAGTTTGTTCCCGCAGTTCTTTCTCCCATACGGGGTCGAGAGCATCCAGCGCTTCCCGCAGCAGTTGTTCATCGCGGAGCAGTATACCTTTTTCGGCAATGTATGACGGATGCGCCTGCGGAATAACCGACGTTTCCAGCACCTCCGCACGGCGTAAATACCGCCGCGCCTTAAACGGTACCGACTGAAATGCCCGATAATAGAAACTGTTTTTATACAACCCGTGCGTATTGCCGTCCGTATCCGCTATCGTGTACTCCTTTGCCAATTTCAAATTATGTATACTAAAGGCCGCTCGATAATATCGAATCAAAGCGGAATACTTTGTAAGGTTTTTAGACCGGACAAAAAAATCCTTGGCGCTTTCAGGTATCCGCATCTTTTCCGCCGCATATTTTTTTTCGTATAACGTCTGATACAGGCCGTACAACTCAGTATAAAACTGCGCGGTACTCATCCCGAAGTTCGCAATCCACGAATAGTCGGTAACCCGCTCGATCTGTGTGATATAGCGTTCCGCTTGCTCCCAATGCCCCATCCGAAGATAGATTTTTGCAAGATTGATCAGCGGCAGCGGCGTATAATTATCTTTTGTCGATTGCGCATAATAGGCAATCGCACGGTCAAAATTATTTTTCCGCTCTTCAAGCTCTCCGAGAATCAAATATCCCGATGAGCGTGAAAAATAGTCGGAAGCATTGCGGGCGTCTTCTTCAGCTTGATCAAAATGATAGAATTCGGTTTCCAAGATTGCCTTGTTGTAGGAATACACCGAGGCCGAGTACAGCGAATCGTTTTGCAGCGCGAGTTCAATGCCTTTCCGGTAATAGAGCGCCGCATTCCGATAGTCGAAGAGTTCTCCGTACAGATTTCCGAGCGCGTTCGCAATACAGCCGTCGTCGCCGTAGCTGCTGCGGGCATCGAGCATCGCTTTAATCCCTTCATCGGTTCGGTGCGTTTTAAAACAAAGCCATCCGTACGTTGACCATCCGAAAATATCGGTAGGATTATATGAAAGATATTCATGCAAAAGACCGCGCGCCTCCTCTGCTTTATTCAACGCCGCCGCCGCGCTCGCTGCACCGTATAGGAGTTTGATGTTGTACCGGTTGATACGCAAGCCTTCGGTAAAACGGCGGTATGCCGGTTCGTACAGTCCGTTGCTAAAATACATATCGCCGAGCTTGAGCTGGAAAAGCTCATTCGTCGGGTATCGCGCAATACCTTCTTCGAGCAGCGCAGCAGCGGTATCCCAGTTTTCCGCCTGCACCGCCGCGTCCGCTTTTTGCAGCAGCTCATCAGCGTTCGATGTGCTCGATGCAGAGAAAAGATACAATGGGAATAGAAACAAAAACAGCACGAGGAGCAACCCGTTCCGTGATGCATGGCCGTTATGATGTCTATCGGTCTGCCGGTATTTTCGGTATTGCGCTTTCATTTGCCGTTCCTCCGACTTCGATTCCAAGCGTTTTTTCCCTGCTTTTTCTCCGAGCGGTAGAGCTGCTTTGCAATCGCAACATCTTCGTCGGTACAGGAGGGGGCAAATTTTGCTTTTTGAGTGAGTGCGTAAAAGGCATCGCTCGGATGCTTATGGAGCCGTTTCAGCGTGAGAATGATTTTCCGGTTATTTCGTGAATACCTGATAATCAGATACGGATAGGCACGGAAGGCGCCGTACAAGAGAATCGCAACAAGCGCAGCAATGCAGAACAGTATTCCGCGGTGCATTTTAAAGAACTGCGAAACACGTTGAGCAACGGTTTGGGCTTCTGCTGCCGAAAGCGTTCCGCCGTGCCTGATACGGAGCGCCGAGCGGTTTAATAGGATTTCGTCGAGGAGCTGCGTAAACTGATCCCCGCCTGCCTGAAAAGAAAAATCGAGCGATTCACCGTCTGCGAGCTGTTCGGTGGTCGGGTCTATATCCACCCAGCCGAGATACGGGAAAAAGACTTCCACCCACGCATGAGCCATATTCGCTCGCACCGGATAATAATTGAGGATGCCCGATTCAGGCTGTAGGAAAAAACCGGCAGCAAGCCGCGCAGGAATGCCGAGGCTGCGGAGCATGAGGCAGTACGCAAAGGCGAAGTACGAGCAATAGCCCTTTTTCGACTCGGTTACAAAATACCGGAGCTGATCGCCGTCGGGAGCCTGCCCGGGACGAAGCGAATATCGATACTCGCCCTCGCGGAAATAGTCGAGCAAGGCGTAGACCTTATCATAGTAGAGCGCAAAGGGGGCGGTAACCGATTCCGCAATAGGAAAGAGCAGCGCCTTTGTGCCGGAATCTACGGACGTATAAAAACGCAAGGCTTCCGCCGACAGCCCCTCTTCAGGATTTCCCGACGGAGGCTCCGCCGTAATAAGGTCGAGCGGCACGCCATGCAGCACCTCACTTTCCGCCTTGTAAGCGCCTTTAAAACTCACCGTGTCCCAAACCGTATACGGCGTTACCGACAGCGGATAATCGAGTGCGACCAGGGAGTCGGGATCGAGGTTGACGGTAAATATTTCCTGACTGACCCGCTCGCGGCACAGGAAAGACTGATGCGGAAGTTCTGCCGGTTGCCCGGATATCCGCAGCGGCTGCTCCGGTTCGCCGGGCGCCGACTTTTCGTAAAAACCTTTTTGCGGACTCCAGCCCGACAAGTACATACGGCGGAACAAGTGTGAATCATATTCCTGATCAACATGCACCACCATCACCAGATTGGTGTTCATTTTTACTTCATCCTGCAACTGCAAAAACTGAGAAAAATCGAACTCGAAAAGCTTTTGTTCGAGCAGTCCGCCGTTATTGCCGACAGAGCCTTTATTAAATGTCCTGATGAGGAGCGCGAGCAAAACTGCTGTTAAACCGATAAAGATGAGTGCAAACGCTGCGAACCGTCTGCGTTTTAAAAACGGAATGCAGAGCAAGGCTGTTTGAAGCAGCATGAAAACACCGGCAAAACCCGCCGCAAAGAGCGGATTGGAAAAGGCTGTTAGACGATAGTGCTGCTGCGGAAAAAACAGCAAGGAGAACACGAGAATAGCAGCAAGCGGTTCATAACGCCGCCACCGTTCGGTAGAAATGAACAGCGCTGTTGAGGTAACGCTGATGAAGGCGGTGAGCGCAAGTAAGCCGAATATCAGCTTGATGCGCAAAAAGAGGGTATCCGCAATAAGCTGCGGTATCAGCGCGAGCAAGCCGAGGACACATGCAGGGATAAGCAGCGCAGCGGAAAAGCCGATAATCACTGCTGCTTCCGCACGAATTCTCTTTCTATGCAGAAAGTGAATTACCGCCGTGCAGCAAAGCCCCCATACCGGCAGCGCCGCTGCGGGCAGAATACCGGCAAGATAGCGGTACGGTACCGAAAGGAGCAGCAGGAGTGAACATATACGGAGCACGGCGGCAGGTTTAGAGTAGTTCTGCATGGCAATTTCCTGCGGTAAAGATACGGAGTTCCCGTTCGGCAGCTTCCTGCACCTTTCGATAAAAAGCATCCTGCCGTGCGGAAGCGGCGGAAGAATACAGCAGCCGGTGTATCCCTCTCCGGCTTAGGACACGATGCGTTAGCTCATCAGCCTGCATACAGTTTTCCGATACCGGCGGCGCGGCAAGGCAAAAAAATGTTTCGACGCCGCTCCGGCTGTAAGCGGTGATTTTCCGGTAAGCGGTAATATTTTGATAAGCTGCAATGTGTTCTCCGATATTGTTTCCAGCACCGGTTCTATCCCCTGCACGCGGCGGGGGGAATAATACTTTAGCTGCGATTCCAAGAGTAGGAGTATCTACCGCAGACTGAGTTGCATTCACAGAGGGAACGTAACAGTATAACAGTCCCCCGCCGTCCGGCACTGTATTAAAGATATCCACCGCGTCGGGAAGCGCTTCCGGTGAAGTATGGAGCGCCGGTATGGCAAGCAGATTCTGTATCTGTGCGGCAGCGGCGGATGCTTCTTCCGCTATTTCATATCGCTGCAAGGACTGCTGCAGATAATCATATAATAGAAGAGAACATTGAATACCGACATTGAGCAGCTCAATAATCACGCCGGAAAGACGGCCGATAAAGGCGTCAAAAATGGAGACAACCCAAGCCCGTTCTTTTTTTTTCAAATACACCGGCTCTTCTATATATATCGTTAAGCGTTTAACCGGCGGCGGTTCAAAAGCACCAAGTTTTATGGAAAGCGTATTGGTGTGCGCGTAGAGCTTCCAGTGAATTTTCCGCGGATCGTCGCCGGGAAAATACGGACGCGATTCATAGAGTTCATTCGTGCGCTCTTGCGACGGAAGGTCGTTTACGGCACGGGAACGGAGATCGGGAAATACCGTTTTTTGCGGCGGAATCACCGGCTGTACTACAATGTAGGGCACGGACAGGCAAGGCGGCTGCGTATATACCGCGGCAAAAAAACCGGCAAAGTCCCGGATATTGAGATACAGCCGTTTATAAAAGTACCGTCCGCGGGTCAGATTTTTGGGATGATATTTTGTTTGTATTCCCTGCAAGGGGATGGAAAGACATGCGGCCGTTTCTGCGGTAGGCTCAGGCGATAGTGAAAACTCAATGGTAAAAAAGGCTGCGGTTCCGGGAACACAAGGAGGGAAGGTCTTTGCAGATTCGAACTGAGCCGCTTTGGAACGGGCGGGAGTAACCGTAAAGCCGCCGCCCTCTGAGGCAAGATCAGGCTCTTCCGATTTCCAACACAGGGCGGTAACCGCTATACCGGCGGCAGCGAAACCGGCATAGAGCGTGAGTAACCCGCCGCATACCGCGCTCAAAAGCTCTCCGCGGAGCAAACCGCTTATTAAGAGCAGCGCGCCCATCACAGTGTACACTGCGCCATACCTCGTAATCCGTATCCGCATCATGCCTTATTGTGCCTCAGCCGGTTTTGTCCAATCCGTTTGTTTGTCGGCAGTGCGGATAACCGCTTCGGTAATGCCGCTGATGAGTTCCGAAGCCGAGCCGTCGCCGGTTTTTATCAAACATCGGTGCGCAAGGACGAGGGAGCTAAGCGTGCGGATATCTCCGTCCTCAACCCAATTACGTCCGTTGACAAGCGCAAAGGTGCGGGCGAGGTACAGTAAATGCAAGCCGGCGCGGGGAGATGTGCCAAGCCTAAAAGCAGGATGAGCGCGGGTCTCTTTTCCGATTCGCGCGATTATCTTTTCGAGTACGGGATGCACAAATACCTGCCGCTGTTCTTCCCGCGAGGCTGCGATATCCTGTATGGAAACAACCGGCGTAACCGGCTCCGGTTCTGCAGCGGGAAGGTGCGTTTGTTCATGCAGCAATTCGGTTTCCGCTTCTTCATCGGGGTAACCGATCGACAGGCATATACTGAACCGGTCAAGCTGAGCGGCAGGGAGCGGATAGGTGCCTAAACTTTCCACAGGATTTTGCGTAGCCGCTGTAAAAAAGAAGGGGCTTAACGGACGGGTTACCGTACCGGCAGTTACCTGCCGCTCAGCCATCGCTTCCAGCAAGGCGGACTGTACCTTCGGCGGGGTGCGGTTCAGCTCATCCGCAAGCAGAATGTCTGCGAACACCGGGCCTTCCATAAATTCAAAGGTATTCAGCCCTGCATTAAAGACTTCCACACCGGTGATGTCGTAGGGCAAAAGGTCGGGGGTGCATTGGATACGCCTGAACCGCGCCGACTGCCCGTCTTTTTCGATAAGCGCTGCGAATGTTTTTACCAGTGTGGTTTTTCCGACGCCCGGCACATCCTCTAAAAGAACATGCCCGCCGGTGAGATATGCGGTAATAAAAAGACGGAGAACATCCTTCTTCCCTTTAATCGCTTTTTCCAGTGCGGAAAGAAGCCGTTCCGCCGTTTTTTCGGTATTCATAGCGGAGATTATAGCATAGTATGCGGAACACCTCAACTTTATAAAAAGGAGTACCGTCCAATACTATTCGTGGTGATGTTCCCCATGATGATTGCATTGAGCGTTCGGATTATCCTGTAATGTGCCTGCTAAAAATGCTGCAACAGCTTCATCCGGAGATCCGGTAAGGCCGGCAAGCTGATGAATTCCGGCGTTGTTCAGCGCATCAATCGCACCCTGTCCGCGGTTTCCTAAGATGAGCGTTTCAACTCCAAGGCTTTTAAGATAGGTTGCCAAATCGTGATGACCGAAACCGCCGTTATCGATCACTTCAGTTTTCGTTACTTTTCCGGCTTCAATTGTGTAAACCTTAAAATGCTCTGTTTTTCCAAAATGCTGGAAAATCGAATTCGTTAAAATATCATAAGTCGCTGCGATTTTCATATTTTGAATTATATCATAATCATTAAGGTCTGTCTAAAGATTCCTATAAATTCGACAACCGCAGCCTTTATCAAAAGGCGAGGATTGGCGAATTGCCGCACTTTTGCAACGAAATGAAAAAGTGCAATCAATAGGCGATGTTTGCATTAGCAAACTCGCAGTGTTTTTCAGCCGCGCTATTTTAGCGGATGAAAATAAACGTTGGTATTACGGCTCAATATAATCTAAATCTAAGAGCGGCACTCACTACAAATTATTCATTAACCACTTTCCAGTCTTTTATCGTTCTCGTCTTTTCATCAAAGGAACTTCCAATGAGCACTATTTTCTTCCCACTCGCCATGTACTGGGCGGCATAGTTCTGTTCTTTTATCTGATTGATGGCATCTTCCGCACTGCCGTTACCGCTTAGCTTAAACTCGAAGAGATAGATTATTTCTGTTGTCTTTACTATACAATCTATTCTGCCCGTCGAACAGTGCACTTCCGTCTGCACAAACTGCCCCATCAGCGCAAAGATGAGGTACACCGCTGTTTGATAGTTTTGTTCCCGCAGTTTCAACTTTTGTTCAGTCAGGCTATCATACGGAATACCGGCGATAATCGACTGCATCCGCTCCATAAAGCTATTCACATCACCCTTGCGGATGTCTTGTACAAACCGTCCAACCCATACCCCTGTTTGGCCGAATGGTACATCAGAATATGCAGGTAAAAGGTTATGCAAAAAGCCATACCGAACCTCATCATTCGGAAAGCCCAGCCGGTAGAGCCTCAGATCTTTTATATATTCCTTGATAGTGAGGTAGCCAGCCTGAAATAAAATCGGTAACGTATCTTGAGCAATAGCCCGATACGTTTGCAGCCCATCTTCATCCAGCTCAACATTTCCATCGAGGTCGGGAATATAATAGTGAGCTTCTTTGAGGTAATTAACCAGAAAAGTCGGCGTTCCCGTACTGAACCAGTAGCTTTTGATTTCTTTATCATCAAAGGCATTGAGAATACTATAAGGATTATACATTCCTTCCCCTGCCGGATGGAAGAGATAGCCGTCATACCATTGCTTTAAGGCAGCAAGCGTCTGCGGATAGTTAAGATTTTGCTTTTCTGCAAGCGCTTGTATTTCGTGTTGAAAATTTGCTTCCAGCTCTTTTTGACTAATACCGCAAATACCTGCATACGTTTCATGTATGCTAATATCTTTCAAATTATTCAGATCACTAAAAATACTGATCTTGCTGAACTTTGTAACGCCGGTGAGAAAAGCAAAGCGGATATATTCATCACAGGTTTTTATGACAGAGTAAAAAGCTTTAAGCGCATTGCGGTATTGTTCATTCAGCGCTTCATTAACTCCCATCGTTTGCAACAGGGGCTTATCGTATTCGTCTACCAGAATGACTACCTGCTTGCCGGTTTGTTTAAAAAGAGCTGCGATAAGCAATCTAAACCGATCTTCCGGTGCTTCTGCTGTTTTTGGTATAGCGTACCGGGCTTCCCATTCGTTCAGATGGAGATTGAGAATATCTACAAGTGCCTGCTCATTTATATAATTTTTTGTATTAAAATCCAGATAGAGTACCGGATATTTTTGCCATGCAGCTCGGTTTTCTTGTACCGCTTGCTCCTCTTCGGCTTTTTCAAGATATAAACCCTTGAACAGCTCTTTTTGTCCAAGGAAATATGCTGCTAATGTTGAAAGAAACAAGCTTTTACCAAACCGGCGCGGACGGCTGAGAAAATAAACACGACCGCCTTGTACTAATCGGAAAAGATAGTCAGTTTTATCTACATAGAGATAATGATCAGTCCGTAATACCTTAAAGCTCTGTACGCCAATCGGCAGTTTTTGTGTAATGTTCATAACGATAGTATAGCAGGGTTCAATGCTTTCTGCAATTTGAAATGAGGATGGCGAAAAAGTGGCCAAGTTTTAAGACATCCCCATTGCTGCTGCTTAAAACCACTGCCATCAACAACCCCGATGCGGCTCGTGAGTATTAACCCGCACGAATAAAGCCCTCAAATCTTTGGCGAGGTTCTTGCAGGTACGGTTTTTATTCTATGTCTTCTTCTTTCTTTTCTGCGGCATTCCAGACGCTCAATTCCCATTGGGCTAAAGATTCGACACCATCTTCTTTGCTCTTTTTTTTGAAAGCGGCGATTATTTCCTTATATTCGTCTATACTGTCGAGCTTTGTCCACGTCTGATTCGATTTAATGCTTTGCAGCATAATCCTGTCTACCGGCAGATGGGGCGGTTCTTGTATAAAGCCTGCACACCAATAATACTTACATAGCAGATTAAATAGCTTTTGCACGGTACCAACAGTCAACTCATTGCCCAGCTCTTTTGACAAAGCTTTTAAGGTTTCTATATTTTTGAGATGCAAGTCTTCCGGCGGCGTTTTGTCTTTGTAGTCAACAAGGAAACTTTCGGCTTTTTGCCGTACCTGTAACCGGAATGCAACACGTTTGGCACTATTATCCTTATACGCGTCGCCCCAAACCGAATGTCGAGTCATAGCGGCTCTCCACGATGAACCGAAAAACATCTCTTTCAAAAATTGTCCCTGCTCTTTACTTAGCATAATAGTCCTCCTTGGAAGTAATAAAAATTTTTCCCGCCCCCATACAGGGCAGTTGTAAACAAAAATCTTTTTCAATCCGCCCTAAAGAGCGGTTCGTAAGCGGGTTCTTAGGGCAGAGCCCTAAGTCGTCCGCCGAAGGGTACCCTCCCCCTGTAACACCCCTCAGTATGAGATTTGCGCCAAACGCAAGGCGGGTTCTTAGGGTAGATTGCTGCGCCGGCTCACAATCTACCTAAGTCGCCGTTTTTCTTTAGTGCAAAATTTTCCCTAAAATTTTGCACTAATTTATTTAAAAAAAGAGGACAATTGCATCAGATGAATAGATCAAATGCCGCAGAATTATTGGGACTGTGAGACCATTTGAACCGCGAAGTGGTTCAATTCTGGTTGAACAGCTCCAATAATTCTGCGGGGCTGTTTAGCAATACTCTGATACAGTTGTCCTACGACAGTGCGGTTAGAAGCCTGCGAGACAACAAACCCGAATATTAATGTACTTGAGAGTGCTGTCCACGTAGCCGACACTGAAATGTACGTACCAAGCGTAATTATTGTTGAGGGAACACCGCGACGACGACCAATACCATGAAGTACCGAGGCTTGAATCAGCATAGCTGCTGTTCTGCTCACGTATCTTTGCAAGGCTTTCATTGATTGACTCTCTGTTTTTGTACACTTCGCACAGCTCTGCAAGGCTCGGCATATACCATGCGAAGTTTATACCGCCCAGCTGTGCAGCATACTGCGTGTTATACTGATCTACCCAGTGGAACGCCGGATAATTCGTTGCTGCATCCGCTGATCCTGCAGGATCTACTGCCTTGATATATTCCCAGTTATCACTGCCGTCCGTGTCTCCGGTAAACGCTGCCGTTTCGGCAGCTCCGTTTCCCGTCTGACTAGGTCTACAAATAATCCCTTCAAACATCGTCTTGTAGCCGGTGCTGCCATCCTTTGCCCATACAAGGTCGCTGCCGCTTGTATGCAGCGCAATCATACGCGGTACTCCATAGCTATTAGAACCGCAGATAATCGCAACCGGCGGATTGCTTGAGTCTATCGTATAGCCACCTTTATCAACGAGTGTTTTATCTGCAAGTACAATTTTGCCGACATCATAGCCGGTATAGTCCTTTACACTGATCGTTCCTGTGTTGCTTGCCGTGCCGCACATTACCGTAACGGGATACTCTCCAGCACTATACGGACAGGTTACCTCCGCTGTTGCCGTTGTATCATTTACAACTGTAAAGTTTGTTATGCTAGCATCGCTTCCGCTAAAGCTTGCCCCCGGCGCGGTAAAGTTTTTTCCTTTAATCGTTACCGGCAGCTTATTGTCAGCGTAAGAAGTTCCTGCCTTCGGTATACTGACGCTCGTAATTTCAGGAGCACCGTACAGCTGCAGCTGTGCAGTCTCCGTTTGTTTATTTCCCTTAAAGAACACCGCCACCGTGTATTCGCCGATTACAGAAGGCAGACCGGTAAGCTCTGCGGTAAACATCGTTTCATTTCCCTCTTTTTCGTCTACCGTTACTGTACTAACCTCAGTTCCGTCTGAATTAAACAACGTTATCTTTGTTTCACCGCGGATATCAAAGTTGGTTCCCGTTACCGCTACACTGACCTTCGTTGCACTACCGAGTTTGAGTTTATCAGGCGTAAGCACTATATTACTAACCTTTGCAGGAGCTGAAACGATAAAAGAAGCCGTAGCGGCGGCAGGAGTGGTGCTGTTGACGATTGCCTTTACGGTGTACCTTGTGCCTTCATCGGTAGGATAAAACGGTACCGGCGCTTGAACAATTGCCGTTGCCTTATTGTTCAGTGCATTGATGACAGCATCTACCGATGCTTCAGCCATGCCGCCATCTTTCTTGACCTGCACTTTCAGACTGGTAAGCTTGTCAAAATTGCTTCCGCTTACCGTTACTGTAATATTTCGGTCGGTTTGAACCGTATCAAAGTGCGTGCGGGTAAGCATTACCGCTGTTATTTCAGCTGTTTCAGTTGCCTTTACGGTTGTTTCTACAGGGGTACCGGTATTGCCGACATCATCTTTTGCTGTTACCGCGATGGTGTATGTACTGTCATCCGGTGCAATATCGGAAATTTCATAGCTGGTTTTATCTTTTGTAAGCTCTACCGGGGTTTCGCTTCCTGTCCCTTTTTTCCAGCTCAAGGTAAGTCCCGCAAAATCGCTGTCTGGAGGATTCTGCCAGTTCACTGTGATTTTTTTACTACTACTAGAATAGCTTACCGTCAAACTGCTTACCGACGCCGGCGGGGTTTTATCGATGTTTTCAATTTTGATTGTTTCTACCTCACGCCGTCCTTCGTTGTCCAATACCGCGACCGAATAGATACCGTTCTCATTGACCGGAAAGCTATTGCCGCTTACCGCCGTTCCGCTTGCAAAGATATCGTTTGCACTGTGTACACCTTTCACCCATTTTGCTTCTTTTATGGAAGTGCTTGAGGCAACCGTTACCGTAACACTGCCGTTTGTTTTGGTTTCCTTTCTAGGATTTTGCGTCAGGGTAATGGTCATCACAGCGCCGACAGGTTGAGTGGTAACCGTTGTACTTATTCCGTCTTTGCTCTTATTCAGCGCTTTGTCGATCGTTCTAACCGTAACGATATATGCGGTATCGGCGTCCAGTCCGGTAACGATATAACTGCCGTCGCTCCCCTTTTCCGCGGGGATGCATACGGATGATACAACCGTTTTATCCGCTTTTTGTACCGTAATTTCTACTTGGTACAAGTCTTCATCACCGGAGTTTTTCCAGCTTAAACTTATCTTGCCGTTTCCGGCAGTTGCTTCAAGCGCCGTAACCTCCGCAGGCGGCGTGGTGTCCTTAGCCGGCTGCGGAGGTGTAACATTTTGATTACAGCCGACCGCTAAAATAAAACCAGCCGCTACCGCAAGTAGTGCCGCTCTTTTAAAAAAATGTATATTCATGTATAAATTCTCCCGTATGTGTGATAATTCATAATTCATAATTCATAATTCATAATTCTTAATTCTTAATTTATTTACGGGCGCTAACTGCTATCGAACCATACGGCCTGCCGTGAATTACGGTACAGGGCGGAGTGGAATTTATAATTAATTATGAATTCATAATTCATAATTAATAATTGAGTAGGAACAAGTATTGCGGAATCTTGGGAATAGGGAACGTATTTTGCAGTTTCTGTTCTTAATGCAACCGCTAAGTATGCAGAGATCGCAAAAGGTTTTATATCTGCGGTTTGTTTTTGTGTGTAAAGTGAGAAAAGATTGTCGTATTTATGGAAATTAGATAAAAAGCCATCTAAATAAAGTTCGAGCTGTGAGCTGTGAGCTGTGAGCTGTGAGCTGTGAGCTGTGAGCTGTGAGCTGTGAGCTGTGAGCTGTGAGCTGTGAGCTGTGAGCTGTGAGCTGTGAGCTGTGAGAATTATGCCGCTACTTGTTATCATGTCAAGCCCCTTTTGCAAAAGGCTTACGGAAGGGGGAGACGGTTGGTACTGCGGTAATTTGATTACACGACTGTACATGTTTATAATTATAGGGCGGAAAGTGTGGAAATGCAAGGACTCGCTTTTGAAAATATACGGTGCATAAATTCTTAATTATGAATTCATAATTAAGAATTATCTATGCAGCGCTGCATTTTTTCGGTATGATAGCGGGATGGTCGAATTATTAGCGCCGGCGGGGAATCCCGAAGCATTGGAAGCTGCGATTGCGGAAGGGGCGGACGCCGTTTATTTAGGTTTAAAGAGCTTTAATGCCCGTATGCGGTCTTCAAACTTTGCGTGGAATCAGTTTGAGGCAACGGTTGATGTGCTGCATAAGCGGAATAAGAAAATATATGTTACCGTCAATACGGTTGTAACCGAGAACGAGATGGAGCGGCTCTACCGGTTTTTGGCATATCTCAACAATGTCGGCCCGGACGGCATTATCGTGCAGGATCTCGGGCTGATTCAAATGGCACACAAACACTTTCCGAATCTCAAGCTTCACGCCTCAACACAGCTCAATATTGCGAGCGCAAAGGCAGCCAATGCGATGAGCCGCTGGGGGGTGTCGCGGACGGTGCTGGCACGGGAACTGAGCTTGGAAGAAATCCGCGATGTCCATGCAAACACCTCCTGCGAGCTGGAGGTATTCGTACACGGGGCGCTCTGCGTCAGCGAATCGGGCTTGTGCCTGTTTTCGAGCTACCTCGGCGGAAAGTCGGCGAACCGCGGGATGTGTACCCAAGCGTGCCGCCGCCTCTACACGGCGCATGAGCCGGAGGGCGACCGGGAAGGCTACTTTTTCTCTCCGGCGGACTTACAACTCATCGAGTATATCCCCGATTTGATTCAGGCAGGCGTTGCCTCATTTAAAATAGAAGGAAGAATGAAAAGCGCCGAGTATGTCGGCACGGTGGTATCCGCCTACCGGTATGTCATCGACAACTGGGAAGCCGATAAAAAGGCGGCGGTCGAAACGGGCAAGCGTATTTTAGCAAACGACTTTGCACGGAAAAAGACAAGCTATCGCTTTAAAAGCACCCGCGCGGAAGAAGTGCTCAACCCCGATCAGGCGGGCGGCACCGGCATCTACCTCGGCATTATCGACGGCATTAAAAAAGGTGCCGTGGAGGAAGTTCCGTTCAAAGACGGTACGAGGGCGGTACACTATGTACAGCTGAAAGACGGACATTATACGCCGGAAAAAGGCGACTCGGTGCGCATTCATAAGAAGGACGACAGCGGACGCGAAAGCTGGAAAATTCAGGATATAATGGAAAGCAAATCCGGTGCATGGCTGCAGCTGCCTGCGGATTCCGGCAAAGGCGACAGCGTATACCTCTTGCAAACCAAGGCGATGACCAAACGCTACCCACGTTTGCTGCCTGCCTCGCTCGAAAAATACCGCAAACAGCCCAACGACGAAGCCCTGCCGATGTTGACGCTCGAAGCAGGCTTCCCGACGCTCGGCGATACAAACAAGGCTGCGCCCTCAAAATCCGCATCTACGACACCTGCCGGAGCTGCACTACCGGCGAGATCAACGGCTGCAGCAACCGCACCATCTGCGACACCCGTCAAAAAAAGCCTTGCGAAAAAGCCTGCGGATATCTTCCCCGAAGGGCTCTACGTTCAGGTTTCTTCCATTGCAGATTTACACACCATCCTTGCGGATAAACCGGTGCGGGTTATTATCAATTTGAATGAAGACACCTATCCGGCGCTGACTGGACAACAGCCCAATCCGCAGCCGCAAAATCAGCAGCAGGCAAAACCGCTGCCGTTCTCCAAACGGGAAATCTTTATTTCACTTGATCCCTTTGTGCCGCAGGAACAGGAGCCTATCCTTGCGGAGCAGCTTGAACAGCTAACCGCACAGGGGTATACGCAATTTATCGTGAATAATCCGGCGCATATTTCCATGCTCCGCAATAAAAAGAACTTTTTAGTTGCGGGGCCGTACCTGTACACTTTTAACTGCTGGGCTGTTTCGTGGCTGCAGGAGAACGGCATCTGCGCCTACATTCCTCCCGCCGAAAGCTCTCAGGCGAATATCGAAACGGTGTTTGCGCCGGAGCTGCGCCCGCAGGTACTGCTGCCGCTTTTTTCGTATTCCGTGCTGTTCAGAATGCGCTTTACGCTGCCGAAAAACTACAACTTCCTCTATTTTTCCGACAAACAGGGCGAGGCATTCAGAGCTTTTTCTACCCCATCCGCCTCTTTTGTGCTATCCGACAAGCCGTTCTCGGTTGTAGACCGATACCATGCCTTGCAGCATCATCAGTTCTCACGCTTTTTGCTGGATTTTTCGCATACGAGCGTTGAACGCCGCGCTTATCGGTTTATTTTACAGTCGCTGCGAAACGGTACTCCCCTCCCCGACTCGGTGCGCTTTAACTGGAAGGAAGGCTTTTACGATCCGCAGCGGGTGGAAGAACTCAAACAGCTGGGACAAAAATCGGCGGCAGAGCGCGGTACCAAACGTTCCGGCGGACGAGCAAAACCGCCTAAAGGACGTTCACAGAACCGCCGGGATCCCCGAATAACAAGCGGACGGCAGCAGGGCAACAGAAAGCGATAAAAAGATTATTGTTTAATACACATGGTATCGAATAAGATCAGCCTTCTACCATTCCGAAGCGACGAATAGCCCCGTCTCTTCATCCCGATGCTGTACGATAATCGATGCATCGGGGGCATTGCGCTCAGCGATCCCCTGCTGTATCAGCGGGTAAAGTTTTTCGTGCGGCTTCTGATTGCGGTACAGGATAAGCAGCAATGCCTCATTTTTGAACGCATCCATCATACAAAAATCGCCGTCGCTGTCGCCCGCAACAAGGATGGGAGCTTTCCCGCCATGCCGCGGAGCAATCAACGTCCGTATCGCCTCCGCCTTTCCTTCCCGCCACGTTTGCGGAATGGAGTAATCCCGCTCATCGGTAAACACGCCATCGACATTCCGCAGCCGCCGTCTGCCGAACACTTGTTCGGGACGGAGGCAGTAGCCATACGCAGGATTACAGGCAAACACCCGCACGCCGTCCTCCTGCGAGGCGGAGCAGATGTAGGGAGTAATACCGTGTTCTTCAAAGCGGCGGAACAGCTCCCGTATTTCCGGCTGTATCCGTATCCCCTTCCGGTACGTTGCGGTAACGACACCGGCTCGCCCTGCCTGCCGCACGGGTGATACAAGCGTGTATTGTTTTATTTCAGCAGTAAGCGCTTCGGCAATTGTTTTTTCTACGAGCCTATTCAATTCGGGGAGCGTCAATCCCGTGCATACCGATTGAGAAATATCGGTATCGCAGACCGTTACCGCATACCGCATCAGCGTCAGAATTTTTGTCTTAAAATCGAGGTATTCCTCGGTTTGCACGACTTCCTCGAGCGGGAGCGTCCCGTTCAAATGTTGATATGCATGATATAAGAACCGGTAGCGGTCATCCAAATCCGCCGAAAGATCGGCTGCAGTGAGCTGACGCCCTTCGCTATTAAAGCAGCCGACGAGCGGAATATCCTGCGGAATTTCGTGCCGAATGGTAACGGCAAACTGTTCGGGCGTCAGGTTAAAACAAAGGTGTTCAAGCTGATACAGAAAAAGACTATCCTGTATATCGTAGAAGATACAGGTATAATCCCAATCAAAGACGGCATAATTGTCCGCAAAAGCTTTTTCCGCAATCAAGCGTTCCAACCGCAGTTTGTTCTGCGGATCCCAATTTCCGGTCAATGCCGGTTTATTTGTTTGATCGATTATTTTAGTTGCCATATTATATCTTCCGTAAAACTATATGGTTATTTTATATTTCGAGATGTCTTGCAGAGCAATCACATCGCCCTACTTTTAACAGCCCCGCAGTTTCCGGTACGGTTGTTGTGAGACGTTCGATTATCTTATTTAAGCAGTACCTGTGCGCTGTGCCAGCTCAGTGTCGCGCATTTAATACGAGCAGGCATTTCGGCAAAATAGCTGAGAATCTGCGCATCGCCGAGGCTCTCCAATTCTTCCTCGGACTGCGGCTTTCCTGCCATCATGTTAAAAAATACCTCAAGACAATGCTGCGCCTCTTTAACCGTTTTGCCTTTGATTAAATCGATCAGCATATTGGTGGAAGCGGTTGAAACCGCACAACCGGCGCCTAAAAAAGAAGCGTCCTCAACAATCCCGTCCTTTTGCTTAATCAGCAAAGTTAAATCGTCGCCGCAGCTGGGGTTATGCCCGCGCTCAATACCGGTCGCTCCGTCCAACTGATGTTTATGTTCCGCTCTCCGCGAATAATCCAATAATGTTTGTTGATATACCGTTTCGATGCTCACGTCCCGCTCCTCTATTGCTATCACCTAAAAGATTCAATCTAAAAAGTTCGGTGATGATTTTACACAAAAGAGTAGCATTAGTATAGTAAACAATAGTAATGCAGCATTACCGCAATACAAACTTATTGAAAGATAAATACGCCCAATAAGCTAGCTATGCTTTCACAAAAGGGCTATACGTAATCTTAGATAAAAGGAAAAAATTGTTTATGAGTAAATCAAAAGTAAGCAAACGATTCTCACTCTGGAAAAAGCTCGTTCTTATTTTTGGAGCTTTAATCGCTGTTGCATTAACTATCGAAGGCAGCCTTGCAATTTATACGGCTCGTAAAGCCGTTTCCGAAAAAATTGAAGACCATCTCGCCGATAAAGCAGCTGATATAGCTTTAATTATAGACGGGAAACTGGGCGCACTCTTTCAATTTATCGAAGGAGTTTCGCGTATGCCTTCTTTAAGGGATAGCTCGCTCTCTCTCCGGCAAAAGGCTCAAACACTCGCACGTGAAGCAGAAAATCATGAAATCGTAAAAACATTTGCCGTATGTAATATACAAGGAAATTGCTTCGATACGGCTGGAAACGAAGTTTTTCTCGGCGATAGAGAGTGGTTCATAGCAGCCTCAAAAGGAGCCAATTTTATTACGGAACCTCAACTTACCCGCAAGCTCAATACGATTCAAATCCTTTTAGCAGTACCGATTAGAGGCGACAATCAAGAAATTATCGGTGTATTATGTGCAACTGTTCCTCCGGAATTTCTATCGCAGCAAATCAACGATATAGTAATCGGAAAAACAGGAAATTGTTATATCATTGGTAAAACTGGTACTGTCATTGCAAATAATGATTTCTCTTTAGTTCAAAAACAATTCAATGCTATTGAGGCTGCTAAAGAAAACAGCGAGTACGATTCAATAGCAGTATTTACACAATATATTTTAGATGGCAGCAAAAACGAAATGGGATACTACACCTATAAAGACACGTATTACATTGCAACAGCTGCACCTATCGGTATATCAGGATGGTCGGTCATTATCAGAGCGCCGGTTGAAGAGTTTATGGGTACGCTGGATGACCTCCAACGAATCATTGGCATCATGGCAACTATCAGTCTAATTATCGCACTAGCTATTGTATATTTCATTGCACGCAATATTATCAAACCAATCAGTAAGGCTGTTGTAGCGCTGCAGAATATTGCCCAAGGAGAAGGTGATTTAACGGTACGTTTACCGGTAGTGGGTAACGACGAAATTACCGATATGTCGGAATATTTTAATAAAACAATTGAAAAGATCGGTACGTCAATTCAAACAGTTGGAGAAAACAGCGCTACCATGCAAACTACCGGAAACGAGCTTGCTGAAAATATGAGCGAAACAGCAAGTTCGGTAAACCAAATCAGCGCAAACATCGATGGATTAAAACAACAAGCCTTGACGCAAGCGGCAAGCGTTACCGAAACAGCTTCTACCGTCGAAGAGATTGTCAGAACCATTAAACAACTGAATGCAAGCATCGAAGTACAAGCATCAAGCGTCGCTCAATCTTCCGCATCCGTTGAACAAATGGTTGCCAATATTGCCTCTATCGGACAAACACTCGGAAAGACCGATGTAGTCATAAAAGATTTAACATCCGCAACGAATGATGGCAAAGCGACGCTGGTAACCTCGAATACTGTAACACAAAAAATTGCCGAAGAATCCGGTTCACTGATGGAAGCCTCAAGCGTTATCCAGCATATTGCCTCACAGACGAATCTGCTTGCAATGAATGCTGCAATCGAAGCTGCTCATGCAGGAGAGGCAGGCAAGGGTTTTGCCGTAGTCGCAGATGAAATCCGAAAACTCGCAGAAGACTCTGCTATGCAGGGAAAAAATATCACTGCAACCTTAAAAACGCTCAGCGCCGAGATTGAAACGCTTTCGGCTTCCTCCAAAACGGTCGAAGAAAAATTCAATGCTATTTTTACGCTTGCCGAGCAGGTAAAGACAATGAGTGACACACTTACCGCATCGATGAAAGAACAAGAAAACGGCAGTAGAGAAGTTCTCACCGCTATTAAAAATATCAATATGGTAACAACCGAAGTGCAATCCGGTTCTGAGGAAATGCTGAAAGGCGGCGAAGGGGTTGCGGAAGAAATGTACAAATTGGACAATCTTACCCGCACTATCACCGACAGCATGAACGAAATGGCCGCCAGTGCTATTGAAATCAACAATGCAATTCAAGAAGTCAACGCAATTACTCAGAAAAACAAACAAAGCATAGAGAGCCTCGCTCAAGAGGTTTCTAAATTTAAAACCAATTAGGACTATACCCTAAGCCCCTGACTTCGTTTTAGGGATTAGTTCTGAAACAAAATTTTATTAACCGAGTTTTTAGAGCTGCCCTATAGTTATTATTTTTATGAAAAAACTTGTTATTGCCCAATGTACACGGAAGTACGGAGGGCAACAACATCATGAGCAGCGGATAGAACCGCACAGTCTTACCTATTCAAACAGACTGCCGGTTTGCGCTGCTGACGCCGGAATTTTTAGTCCGAGATGGGTGTATGCTTTTTCCGTAACCATACGCCCGCGGGGAGTACGCTGTAACAATCCCGTTTGAATAAGGTAGGGTTCGTAGTAGTCTTCAAGCGTATCCTGCGACTCCCCGATTGAAATCGCAAGGGTTTCCGCCCCAACCGGTCCCCCTCCATAGTTTTCGATGATAGAGCGGAGTATCTGCCGGTCATAGTTTTCCAAACCAAGCCGGTCGATGTGCAGTTTTTCCAAGCCCTGCGCAACGGTTGTTTCGCGGATAGTCTCACTGCCTTCAATGAACGCAAAATCCCGCATACGCCTCAGCAGCCGATTGGCGACGCGCGGCGTTCCGCGGGAACAGCGGGCAAGTGCAACGGCTGCTTTTTTCCCGATGTTAATTTCGAGGATATCGGCGGAACGCATAATAATAGAAGCAAGCTCTTCGTCGCTGTAAAATTCAAAGCGTTGCACAATACCGAACCGACTGATAAGCGGACTGGAAACCATACCGGCGCGGGTTGTTGCACCAATCAATGTAAACGGCGGCAGCGGGATACGGACTGTCCGCGCCCCCGGCCCCTGCCCGATAATCCAGTCAAGCTCATAATCTTCCATAGCGATATAAAGCATTTCTTCGATAGCAGGCTTTAACCGATGAATTTCGTCGATAAAGAATACGCTCCGTTCGGACAGCGTTGTCAAAATACCCGCCAAATCCTTAGGCTTATCGAGGGCAGGTGCGCCGGTGATCTTGCATTCGACGCCGAGTTCCTGCGCGGTAATTTGCGCAAGGGTAGTTTTTCCCAGCCCGGGAGGCCCAATCAAAAAAAGATGATCAAGGCTCTCTCCTCTACTCCGCGCAGCTTGAATAAAGACCGACAGGTTCTCTTTAATGTTTTGCTGTCCCTGAAAATCCTTCAAAAGCTGCGGGCGTAGCGCGCGGTCTTTTTCATCTCCCGCACGCTTTTCTCCGCGTATAATACCGAATTCATCTATTTCATTATCCTGATATATTTCGCCGTTCATCTGCATTTTTAAAAGATACTCATCGTATTAAAATAGTAGACACTTCTAAAAACCTCTGTTTTTTGAGGTTTTCCGTAGATGTAATTTGCGTTATGCGTTTTTCTTTTTATTCACTTTTTCCATAAACCGGCCGACATTGATAATCGCCCGTTCATGAATACCGCTGCCTATGACGCCGTGCTCATCACGCGCTTCAACCTGAAAAGTCAGAAATTTTCCATTTGCGTTGATCTCTACCAATTCGGTATGGATGAACACCTTCATTCCTTCGGGGGTTGCATCCAGATGCCGCACATCAACATGGATTCCCACTGTTGCCTGCCCTTCCTCCAGATACGGCATAACGCTGCGCGTTGCCAGATCTTCCATTCGAGCAATCATAGCCGGTGTTGCAAATACCTCTACCGTTCCGCTACCCACCGCAGTTGCAAGCATCTCCTTTGTAACGACAAAGCTATCATCACCCTTAATTCCTACTTCCATAATCGTCTCCAAGTATAAACATTTCACATCAGGGCAAACGTACCGGCAATATTGCAAGCGGTTGCCTTGCTTTTTACATAGTTATAGCCGAAAATACAAATCTATGCCAGACAAACAGGAGCCGTTTCGCTATAATGTCCGCTATGAATTTTCGTTATTCGGACTATGACGTGATTGTCGTCGGAGGGGGACACGCGGGCATTGAAGCCTCGCTCGCCGCCGCGCGGATGGGCGCACAAACCCTTCTTATTACACAAACGGTTGATACTATCGGCAGGATGTCCTGCAACCCCTCGATTGGGGGCGTTTCCAAAGGCAACATCGTACGGGAAATAGATGCTCTCGGCGGCGAGATGGGAAAACTCGCCGATGCATGTATGATTCAATACCGACTCCTCAATAAAAGCCGCGGGCCGGCAGTGCAATCCCCCCGCATTCAGGCGGACAAATTCTTATACGCGCAGACTGCGCAGTACACCCTCGAAAAAGAAAAAAATCTCCATATTTATCAAGATACGGTTGTCGATGTTATCTCCTCGCAGACTGCGGAAAACGGACTTGTGGAAGGCGGCAGCGTACAGGCGGTACTGACGGCGCGCGGCAGAACGATTTCCGCACGGGCGGTGATACTCACCACCGGAACCTTTATGGAAGGGAAAATCTACATCGGCGAGTTCGAAGCGGAAGAAGGCCGTCTCGGAGAAAAAGCGGCGATCGGTCTTGGCAGCGCCCTTGCACGCAAGGGCTTCACAATGAGTAGGCTCAAAACCGGTACACCCTGCCGCGTACTGAGGAAATCCGTCGATCTTTCTCAGCTGGAAATACAGGAGGCGGATGCGGTGATGCGCCCGTTCTCCTTCGACACGGCGGAAATATTCCGCCCCTCGGCAGTGTGCTATGTCTGCTACACCAACGAGCATACCCACGAGGTTATCCGACAAAACTTTCACCGCTCGCCGCTTTTTTCGGGGAAAATCCACGCGACGGGCGCCCGCTACTGCCCTTCCATCGAGGACAAGGTACGAAAGTTCCCCGAACGCACGCGGCACCAACTGTATATCGAACCGGAAGGCCTGATGAGCGATGAGCTTTACATCAATGGATTTTCTTCGTCGCTGCCGGAGGATGTGCAGGATCAAATGCTCCGCACCCTGACCGGTTTTGCCGATGCCGTAATCACCCGTCCCGCGTATGCGGTTGACTATGCGGTGGTCTCTCCGCTGCAGCTGGGGCCGGACTTACAAACCCGCCGAATCGCGGGGCTTTTTAGCGCAGGGCAGATTAACGGCACCTCCGGCTACGAAGAAGCGGGCGGACAAGGCCTCATCGCGGGTATCAACGCAACGCTGTACGCCAGAGCTTTCAACAATGGCAACACACGGTCGCCAGACTACGAACCGTTTACACTCCGCCGCGACGAAGCCTACATCGGCGTGATGATCGACGACCTTATCACGCAAGGGGTCGATGAACCCTACCGGATGTTCACCGCCCGTGCCGAATACCGGCTCAAGCTCCGGCACGATACTGCCGATGAGCGGCTTACCGAGCGGGCATACCGCATCGGCTTGCAAAAACAAAGCGCCTATACCCGCCTGCAGGAAAAACTTGTGCAGCGCGGCGAGCTTATCAAACACTGGCGGGAGTTGAAAATTACCGGCAGCATTGTGGAGGCGGAGCCTGCATTGCAGTGTCATCTCGGCAAGTCTTTCGCCGACGCGCTGCACGACCCGCTTATCCCGCTTGAGCTAATTTGCCGATGCGATCCCGCAAGCGCACAGTATTCCGAGGCAATTAAAAACGCGGCGGAACTGGAAATCCGCTATGAGCATTACATTATTGCACAGGATAAACGAATTGATAAAATGAAGAAAATGGAAACGAGCCGCATCCCGCCGAACTTTGACTACGATGCGGTTTCGGGGCTTTCTACGGAATCGCTTGCACGCTTAAAACGGGTAATGCCCGCAACAATCGGACAAGCAAGCAGAATTCCCGGCATCCGGCCGTCTGATATAATGGTGTTGATGGTCGCGATAAAATAGGAGAAGATTAGTTTCTTATATTTTCCAAAAAATCACAAAAGAAGCAGCGATATACCGATTTAGCCCCGTACTGCCATCAGCATTTCAGCATCGGCATCCGTAATCAGTCCGCATTTCAGCATATCGTAGAGCTGATCGCTGTTTGTTTTACCAAAGAATAACAGATCATCGGTGCCAAGTCCGATTGGAATACCCGCATCGATCATTTTTTTGATGGGGTGTTCTTTTAAACTCGGTACTGCGCTCAGCATCACATTGCTCATCGGACACACATTACAGCGTATTTTGCGGTCTGCCAAAAATTTCAGCACCGAATCGTCGGAAGCGGCTCCGATGCCGTGCTGCACCTCATCCAAATTAAAAAGCTCAACAAAGCGGCGGACAGATTGTGCATCAGAAAATTCTCCGACATGCGCTTTCTTTTTTATGTTATATTTTTCGGCGAGCTTAAAAATATAGACAAAATCCTCAATGCCGTCAAAAACCTCGGGACCATATACGTCAACATTATTGAATATCTTACTTTCAAAGAGTGGATATACCCATGTGCGGATAAAATCGCGGTCAAGTGTTTTCGAAATACCCACTTCGGGACGTATTTCAATTTGTTTTTTGTACTTTGATACAAGCCCCGAAATATCGGATAAAAACTTGTCTAGGTTGTTATCATAATGTTTTAGAAAATTTATATCGACGGACGTTTCCAGCCAGACAACGTTATCGGCAATCGCATCCTGAATGGACATTTCAAAAAGATCCTTAACATCTTTTGCCGTTTGACAACGAGGGCGGGTATAAGTACCGATTACCATGTGCATTTCATCGAGACCGGTCATTTTACGGGGAAAATTCGGAATAGCAATACCTGCCCAATGCTTGTAGCGTTCATATTTCATGCTCAAGTTAAGGTGATTATGCGTATCCGACTTTGGTCGCGATTTTAAATACTCAATATCTTTCATTCTAAAACCCTTTTTGCGCCTCTACTGATATCCGACATATACATATTCCGACAAGCCGACAGTGTAATTATCGGTGAATATCGAAAAATCTTGAATGTGACAGTCTTACTGTAATACAGCAAAATATCCATTAACGGCGCATAATTTATCCCTTGGGCATCTCTAAAAACTCGATCAGATTTTTAGAGGTTACCCATTAATTATTTTGATGCCGCTGCTGGTACCAATCCTTGAGCAACCGGCTTCTATATATTTAAGCGCATCCTCGCGGCTGCGGATACCTCCGGAAGCCTTAATCTTTGTGTCTTTTTTAAGGTATTTTTTAAATAATGCAATATCCTCAAGCGATGCTCCGCGCGAACCGTAACCGGTAGAAGTTTTAATAAAATCAGCTCCGGCTTGTTCAACCGCAGCACAGACATTCGCAATATCCTTTTCGGACAAATAGCAGGTCTCCACGATTACTTTTAAATGCGCTTTTTTTGCATGACACAGCGAGGCAAGCGCAGCGATTTCTTTTTCAACATACGCGGTATTGCCTTCCAACAGTTTTCCGATATTAATCACCATATCGATTTCGTTGGCGCCATCTTTTAAAGCCTGATCGGTTTCAGCACATTTTACTTCGGTTGTCTGCGTGCCAAACGGAAAGCCGATAACGCTGCACGTCATAACATCGGAACCCGCAAGCTCTTTTTTTACCAGTGCGACATTACAAGGATTCACACAAACTGAAGCAAAATGATATTCTTTCGCTTCCTTACACAATGCAATAATTTCCGACTCTACAGCATTCGGCTTTAATAAAGTATGATCAATATACTTATTCAACTCCATTTTCTTCTCCTAAAAATAATAGGGAACTTCTAAAAACTTCAGTTTTTAGAGGTTTTCCTTAGATGTAATTTGCGATGTTTTTATTTAAGTCGTTATATTATAAAGACTTAAATAAAAACTCGTTGGGCATCTCTAAAAATCTAATCGAGTTTTTAGAGATGCCCAATAGACACCTATTCGACATCTTTTTATCTTATGATAAGTCAGGCAACACCGCCGACATATTCGCTATTAATTGTTCCAATTCTTGTCTTACTCTTGTTCCTAATTCCTGATCCGGCAACTCAATGCTTAAATCACGTAAATAACTCAGCAATTTAAACACCGCCACATCATTATACGGTTGCTGAGTACTTACAAAGCTACAAGTTTCCTTAATAAGGTTCGCACGTTCTTTAAGTCCCAGTTCACCCGACAACCGGGCAATAATATAATAAATCTGTATTCGTTCACTGCTGTTAAGGAAAATGTCAAGTTCTTCCTGCGGAAGATAGATGACTAAATCGCGTAAATACAAGAACAACTGAGCAAGCTGTTCGGGGTCGGTTGTATTAAGGTATTGTTCAAATGAAGGCGAGTTTTTAATCTGATGTTTTGCATGGCACCATAAAAGGTTTTGCTGTTCTTGATCAAGAACAAACGGAGCTTCGTTATTACTTGGCTCATATTCTTCCTCACTTTCCAAATCTTCGGAAGCAGCATCTTCATCAGTATCAACGGTAATTTCTGCACCTTCTTCTTGATTGAAATCAGATTGAACATCAACAGGTTCTTCCTCCGCTGCTTCTTCTGTAACCGCTTCGGCATGATCTTGCTCCATTATTTCATCGATCGGAACAGTTTCGGTTTCAAGCGAAATTGCCTGATTTTCCTCGGTGCCAAAAATATCTTCTTCCGCAGTTTCGACAACCTGAACACTATCATCATTCACCGATACATCCTTATCAACCGGCACACGATCTTCTTCCGTATCAGGGAAAGTTTCCTGTGGTTCGGCAATCTGTAGACATTCATCCCCTTCTGTTACTGCAACGGCTTCCTCTTCTGCGGGAGTGTCTTCGGATTCTTTTTCTGCTGCAGCGGCAGTATTTTCTTCTTCTTCTTCTGCTGCTGTGACGGCAGAGTCTTCGGCTTCTTCTGTGGTGGCGGCTGCTCTTTCTGTGTCTTCTTCTGCGACGACCTCGGCTTCTCCAGCTGCTGTTACTGCCTCGGATTCCTCTTCTATAGTGCTTTCTGTTGTTGCTGCTTGAGACGTTTCCACCGATTCTTGCAATACTTGCTGTTCCGATTGAACCGGTTGTTCCTCAGATTCTTTTTCTACAACGGTCGATTGAAGCGGCATTTTCCGGCTCAGATTTTCGGCAATCCTTTCAGCCAAAACCTCGACCGCCTGCGCATATTGGTTTTCGTCCAGTTGTTTATCAATATCAGAAATAACATCCTGCAAAAAACCGATTGTCGTACCATAAGTATCCAGCTCTTTTAACCGATCCTGTATTACCTCATCTCGAAGAAGTTCCTGCCGTTTATGCAGTGCTTGTACATTTTTTTGAGAAACACTGCCTACACCAAAGGCGGTATTATTTTCAAAATGATCGGGATTAAGATACAGTTCATCGACAGGTGAAGCAAATGTCTCATTGGCGGCTTCATCTTCTTGAGCATTTGGTAAGTTATTTCTTGTTTGCGGTACACCGCCAGCGCTATTCCCTGCTGCAGTAAAACCGGCAGTATCGGAATTTCCTGCGCCGAACGTGTGGGGTGCAGATACCGAGCCTGAATAAGAAGGAAATGCGGACTGAGCAGATATATCCGATTGTTGGGTACCATTTAATTGGATACCGCTGATAGAAACATCGTCTTTTTCCGGCGGAAGTTCTTTTATCTCTTCAGTTCCTTCGATAAGCATTTCAAAAGGAAGCTCCCGTTCGGACATTGATATATCCCGCAATGAAGGGATACTCTGTTTTGGCTCCGGATTCAATTCGGCCGGAGAAATATAAAGATGTGAATCATCGGATTTTAGCTGTTCAAGGTTTTTGGTTAACAACGGATCCGCTATATAGTTTTCTGCCGCCTGCTCATAAAGATCGAGCGAGGCTGCCATATCCTGTTCAGGTTCATCCGACTCGGCGCCACTCTGCATATTAAGAATCTCATTTGCCGTTTTTAAAGCCTCAAGAGTATCTCCCCGTTTTTGAAATAACCGCGAAAGAGCGGAGTGAGCTTCAATAGCATTCGGCTTTAATTCGAGTACTTTTTGATATTCTTGATATGCAGCCTGCGGATTATTCAGCAATTCTTCGGTTCTGCCTAATGCCATCAGTGCAGAAATGTCGTTCGGCTTTTGCCTCAAGAAGAGTTTAAGCTGCTCCTTGGCTTCTTCATATTTATGTGCCAAAAGATATTGTTCGGCAAGTTCTAGGCGAAATTCTATCGCGGACGGCACTGTTTTTAATATTTGTTTGAATGTTTCTTCAGCTTGTTCAACCTCGCCTGTAAGGGCATACAGTTGTCCCCGCAGTTTAAGCGCATTGAGACTATTATCGTGCTCCGTATCCAACCGTCCAAAAAGCTCATGAGCCTTTGCATAATCTTTAGCATACATGCACATTTGAATGGCTTTAAGTCGTAGTACATGATTGTCGGCATTTACCGGAGCGGCTTCTGCAGCGAGCAAGATCGGAAGCGCTTCGTTATACCGCTGTTTTTTTTCTAAAAGATTCGTTAGGGCAAGTGCCGCAGGGGCGTATCCGGAATCGATTGCCAATGCATCATAATAGTATTGTTCGGCTTCCTGCTGAAGCTGTTTCTTTTCAAAAAGAGCACCGAGTTCAGTATAAAGCGGAGCGTTTTCGCCGCTTACACGAAGCAGCGAGCGATAAGTATTCAACGCATCATCAAGTTGATCCAACTCTAAATACGTAGCAGCGATACCCGCTAACACTTCTCCCCATGCAGGATTAACACGAAGCGCCGAATTGTAATATACAATTGCTTCTTCATACCGCTTTTCTTGACGCAAAAGTCCGGCAAGGTGGAAGTTTAAATAAGGATGATTAGCGTCTACACGAAGACCTTGTTTATATATTTCAATTGCTTTATCCGTTTCACCGGTTAAAACATAAAGATTGCCAAGCCGGTCATAGGCGTGGGCATGGTCGGGTTTGACTTCGATTGCGCGGGAAAAATACTCGGCAGCTTTCGCATAGTCGCCCATCTTTTTATAGGTTTTTGCAAAGCTGTACAATACTTCATCGGTATCGCCGCCACTCGCTTGTGCCTTTTCTAATATATGAAGCGCATCTTCATAACGCTCCAGATGCCGATAGATACGACCGAGGCTCAGCATCAGTTCAATATTATCGGGAGCACTTTCATATAATCGAAGATAGGCAGCAAGCGACTGTTCAAGGTTCCCTTCATCTCCATAAATACGCGCTAACAAATTCTCAATTTTTTCCTTGTCGTTCGGCAATATGTCCGGATGCTTTTTCAGCACATTGGTCAATAACCGTTCGGCATATTCAAAGTCTTGAGTAATTAAAGCTGAATTTGCACGTTCAAAGATAAAATCAAGTGACTCCGACATAGTTCCTCTAAAAACCACTATTCCTTTCGCGGTCTTGCCCATACTTCTTGAGAAAACGTCCCCACCCGCGTACCCGCCTCATCGTCATAGGCGGCAACGGCAAAAAAATAAATTTTACCATTATGCAAATTCGGGATGCGATAAGAAAGGACTTTACCCACATTCAGAGGTGAGCCTGCCGAAAAATATTCTCCTCGGCGCTCTCCATAATAAATCATATAACCTTTTACATCAAAATCAATTGACGGCGTCCATGACAGCTCTATTTCGCCGTCCTTCGGTACTGCAAATAATCGTGCAGGCGGCAACGGTTCGGAATCTTTTTCATATTCAAGACTGATGGAATGTATAATCGGCGTTTTTTGTCCTTCTGCATCCGGATATAAATTTCCTGCAATTTGAAAGAACCGTCCTTGCATTCCCGTAATTGCCTGCCCGCTGTGTACGGGTTTCCATGCAGGCTCTGTATCCGTCCATGTATAGCGGTTCTCGCCGGAGCGAATAAAAAACACCGCATCCGTTTGTACCGGCGTATCCACAGAAACAGTCAGCATCTTTGCCTCGGACAGAGAACCGCCTGAATCAATAATCAGAGATTCAAAACGACCGCCGTTAAGATGATACCGGTCAAACAACGCAGTTTGTTCGGAAAAAGTCGGCTGTTCAACAAACCGTTTCGTTATCTTCATCTCATCAAGCATTCCCGAATACTGCACACCAATTGAAAGATCCGCTGCATGCCCCATTTTTGACAATAAAACGGCATCGCTTTCTCGCCCATTCTCGGTAATGTAGACAATATTTTCCGTATGCCCGTTCATCCGGTATTCCAATAGTCCAATTTCTTCATCATACGTAATCAGGTGATGTGACCATTGGGAAGGAATTAAATTAGTGCGACCCTTTAGCTGAATGGAAATACCGTTATTGTATTTATCTTGCCAAATGTTAAAAAAATTCCATTGCAGCTTATTCTGAATAATCTGTGCGATAATATGTTGATCAGTTAAGCGTTCTCTTTCAAAATATGAGGAATACCATTGAAGAATAATACTACCGTTTTCGGTAACCGACGGTGCAATCCAAAACTCAATCGTAAACGAACCGGCAGAACTTTCACCTCCGAAAAAAGATCCTTTTTGAGGTTTTAAAACTAAACCAGCCGTTTTGATATGAGGGCTGCACATTGCAGCACCGGCTCCGAGCTTTGCTTGTTCAGCACCTGCAAAACGCATATTTGAGGAGACAACCGTATAGGAACTGGTCTCTTCCACGATAGAAGGAGAATCGAAATTGAGATAAAGATCGGTTTCCTGCGTTATCTTTGGGACACTGCTGCTGAGCGAAATACCGGGATTCCCGTATTTTCCCGGACACATCTGTATATTTTCTGTATACTGGAGCATTCCCCACCCGTGCTTTCCGCCTAATTCAAATACCGCATTACCGGTAAACGAAGCAGTGAGAATGCTTGAGAAAAAAAATAGCGCTGCAAAAATTTTTTTCATACACATCATCGTTTCAATTATCGGATAAAAGTATATATCATTTAAGAAAGTTTTAATAGACCGGAAAAGGAAAGCGCCATGGCAAACACATCAGAACTACTACGGAACGTGGTAATTCCACGTAGTAACAAGTTTTGCCAAGTCAAAACTTAACACGAATACTGTATCAGGAGGTACAGTATTCGCGTCTCCGCAGCATAATACAGGCTGTTCAACCTCGTAGTGTTTTATAGTCGTATTATTTTGACGGCTGAAAATGAACCTTCGTTATCTTCGGCAAAATAATGATACCGCCGGTAAACACAACTAACACAGCAATCCATGCAGAAAGGATATTCATAAAAATTCCGCCGGTGATAAAACCTGCTAACGAACAAGTTGCAACGAAAAGCGCATAGGGCATTTGCGTTGCAACATGCTCCAAATGCGGACAGGCTGCTCCGGTAGAAGATAAAATCGTTGTGTCTGAAATTGGGGACGCATGGTCTCCGAAAACAGCTCCTCCGAGAACGGCTGAAATACAAATAAAGACGGCATTAAACGCGGTGTTTTGCGCTAATCCGGCGTTTTCCGTTAACCCGACAGCTATCGGCATAATAATCGGAATCATAATACCGAACGTACCCCAGCTGGTACCGGTTGCAAATGCGATAACTGCTGACAGCGCAAAGACGATAGCGGGAAGTATCCACAGCGGAAAGGAACTGCTCACAACCAGCTCAGAAAGATAACGTCCCAGTCCCAAACCGCCGTCTGTAGGAGATGAGCGTATGACCGCTCCGATTGACCATGCCATCGTCAAGATAATAAGGGCGGGAACCATAGATTTTATACCGTCGCGGACAGCTTCACTTGCTTCTTTCAGATTCATAAGGCGACGTGCAAGATAGTAAATGTATGTAACGGTTAAGGTAAAAATAATAGCGTAAAAAAGCGCATAGGAAGAATCGGTATTGATAAAGGCGTCGCGGAGACTCATCGATGCGGCTGCTTGCGATATAGTGGTAATTGTGATGCCGTCGATTGCGTTAATCCACGAAACGGCGGGAAAAAAGGCAATGGCAAAAACAATAAGAAGCAAAATGGGCAGCAGCATATCGATTGGCTTTGCACGGGTTGTCTGCTCTTCGGGAATGTCGCCGGAGATAACGCCATAGAGTTCTTCGTTCCAGAGGAGACCGGAAGTTCTTGCTAAGTCCTCGGATTTTTTCATTGCGCCGAAATCCGATTTAAAAAAGATGATGACAAGAATCATCAGAATCGTCGTCAGTGCGTAAAGGTTGTACGGAATAGCGCGGATAAAAAATTCAAAATCGCTCATACCCAGTTTACTGAATCCTTCGGAATTTCTTACGATAGACATAACGGTAACAACCCAGCTTGAAACAGGCGCCAAAATGCACACAGGGGCGGCGGTGGAATCCAGAATATACGCAAGCTTTGCACGCGGTACCTTATGTTGATCATTTATCGGACGCATAACAGTTCCAACCGTTAAAGAGTTGAAATAGTCATCGATAAAAACGATTAAGCCGAAAATAAACGTTGCAAACTGAGAAGCGGTTTTGTTTTTCAGTTTCTTAGACATCCATAATCCAAATGCCTGTGCCGCTCCTGTTTTTGATAACATACCGACCAGTGCGCCGAGCAATCCGCAGAATAGAAAGATACGGATATTCCAACCGTCTGCTAAGGAGCCGGCAAGTAGATCCGTTACTTTCATAAGTGCAGCTGCTGGGTTTCCTCCGGCAACGATTAGACAGCCGGATAAGATTCCTAAGAAAAGCGAAACGATAACATCTTTTGTGATGAAAGCAAGCGCGATAGTTAAAACGGGTGGTATGATCCCCCATATTCCAAAGTGATCCATAAATATAAAAGACTCCTTTTTATCAGGGTTGAGATAAGCAAAAGAAGAGAAAATCTCCAAAATCTAACCAACTGTTTAGAGATAACCGAAAAAGTATTGTAACATATATTTGATATCTGTACAGTAGGGGGTATACTTGGAGCTGGAAAATAAGTTTATAATCCATACTATAAATCAGAAAACATATTTATCATAAAAAATTGCGTTCTCTATTAATGACTACCTGTTCGTTTTATGATATAGTACAGGGTATGCAAGAAATACCATTATCAGCGGACTTGACTGTTCAAGCAAAAACGTTTTTACAGAAAACCTCATTCTTTTCCGGCTGGACTGACATTGAACTAGACGAAATTATGATGCACTGTCAAGTAAATGAATTTGAAGATGGCAGCGTAATATTCACCCCTGAAGAGAACGGATCGAAGGTATATCTGTTACTGAACGGTAGCGCGGAAGTCCTTGCTCCCGATAAAAAGGCTGCGTTGGCTGAATTTGTTGCAGGGGAGTTATTCGGCGAAATCGCCTTGCTGACCGGTAAACCGCATGATGCCTACGCAATAGCGCGTAAACAAGCCCGTGTCTTAGAATTTCCCAAAGGCGGGGTTCCGCTTGAAACCTTATTCCACGATAATCCGCGGATACTTGCACATCTCTTTCAATCATTATTGATTTTCACCTCTCAACGTACCAGAGCCGCCAATATGCTCATTAAAGAGAATTCACCGGTTGTACGCGAGCTGCGAAATCAGGTATACAGCGACAAGCTTTCCGGTCTCTTTAACCGTACCTATTTAGAGGAATCGTTTACAGAATTTTGCAAAGGACCTTTTGCACTCATTATGATGAAACCGGATAACTTTAAGCAGATCAACGACAGTTTCGGTCATGAAGCAGGCGATACTGCGCTTATCTTTATTGCCGGTCATCTAAAAAAAGCCTTTTCGGAAAATACCATTTTGGTGCGTTACGAAGGGAACGAATTTGCAGTCCTTACCCATCTGTATACCGATAAGGAGTCTGCTCGAACATTTGCAGAAAAAATCAAACATGAGTTGGAAACGTTAGATCTTTCTCATCTTTTTAATGGAGAGAAAATCTTTTTAAGTATGAGTCTCGGTATCGTCCTCTTCCCCCAGCACGGGAAAATTTACACCGATATTGTAACACGATGTTCCGGTATACCATTGATAGGTAGACAACGCGGCGGTTCGATGATTTTATTTCCGGAGGATATATAATGCTCGAAGTAAAACAGCGGTGGCTTGAAGTTTTGCGGAAAACTTCTCTTTTTTCACGCTTAACACCTAATCAAATGGGAGTTGTTCTTTCATCTCTCTTTTATTGCGAAGTAGAGGCAGGACAGACCCTCGTGTATGAAGGTGAAATCGGTTCGGAGCTTTTTATTATTGTGCAAGGATGCATATCGATTTCGGTAAAATCGGGAGAAGAAAATATCGAACTGGGCAGGCTGCGTTCCGGAGACTTTTTCGGTGAAATGTCGCTGCTGGAGCAAACAGCTCGTTCAGCTTCTTGTACAGCGGTGGAAAATACTTCTTGCTTTATGCTTAAAGCACGGGATTTTTCGCAGATTATTGTAAACGACCCTGTTATTGCTGTTTCTATCCTACAGCAAATGCTTTCAAGTACGGTTTCCCGTCTCTTGCGGACAAACAGCTTTTTAACGCAGGTTATTCAGTGGGGTGACGAAGCTAAGAAGCGCGCCATCACCGATCCCTTTACAGGGCTCTTTAACCGCCGTTATTTGGATGATAATATCGGAAACCTTATCCGCCGAAACACGGAAACTACCGGCGCCAGTTTTGCAATGGTGGATATCGACCGTTTCGGCACCTTGAATAAGACCTACGGAAGTGTGTTCTGCGACAGCATTTTACTTGCAATTACCGATGTGTTTAAGAAAACCTTTGACCATCAGGATACGCTGATCCGGTACGGCGGTGACGAGTTCTGTTTTATTGTCGGAGGAAATTTTGAACGAGCTGAAACGCTTTGCCAAAATGTCTGTGAGGGAGTAAACGCTATCAGATTTAGCGAACATCCCGATTTGGCGGTTTCTTGTTCAATCGGCTTAGTTCCCTGCGCCCATAACGATAATGTGCAGGATATACTCAAGCATTCCGACGAAGCGCTATACTGTGCAAAAGAGCAGGGACGAAACCGTGTATGCACGGCTTAGTACAGTACAAAAACGCGGAGCTGTCATATCAAGTCGTATCAATATGAAAAAATATAAGGTTTATACGGTATGATTTCACTTCTAAAGCTCTTCGGTGTGGGAGTATTCATCGGCATTGCCAATGTTGTACCCGGAGTTTCCGGCGGTACGATTGCGGTGATTTGTAATGTCTACGATAAACTAATCATATTGAGTTCACTTAATCTTAAACGGATAAAAGAGGCTTGGCAGGATATACTAAGCCTTGCCTTGGGAATCGGTGCGGGAATTGTGCTGTTTGCAAAGGTGATTACGCTGCTATACCGTGCGTATCCGGCACAGACAAGCGCCTTTTTTATCGGGGTTGTGGTCGGGAGCATACCGTTTTTATTCCGAAAGGCTCGTGCCGGTATTCCTGTCGATGCAGTTGCAGAAAACGGTTCTATGGCATCCAGATGGCTGTATGGAACGCTATGCTGCGGAGTTGCCGGTTTTGCGCTGATGCTGGGAATGTTTTTCTTACAGCGCCGCGGTGTACAAGCTGCTGCCGTTGTTACCGCCTTTTCGCTGCCATTTGCGGCAAAATTAGTGGTAATGGGAGCTTTAGCTGCGGTTGCGATGCTGATTCCGGGGATTTCCGGCTCGTTTGTGTTGTTGATTCTCGGCGTGTATCCGACAGTACTGCAAGCAGTCGCAGACTTTAATATGCTATTGCTTATACCTATTGCGCTTGGCGTTGGAGCAGGGTTGGTATTCGGAGCACGGATGATTGCCGTATTGTTGGAACGTTTCCCTGCGCCGATGTATGCTTTTATTCTCGGCTTGGTTGCGGGTTCGATACTCTATCTCTATTCGAGTACCAGCTGCCAGCCTTTTACGATGCGGGTTATTTCCGGAATAGTATGTGTTATCGGCTACGCGGCTGTTTCGTTCTTTTCGAGGCGAGAAGCAATGGAACAGCAGAAAGATGCCGCAGATGAGGAATAATCGTATATCTTTTTCAGTGGGAGGAATGTATGTTTGAATCTTTACAAGTAACATCAGAATTAGTAGACAAGGTGATTAAGCCTTTTTCTGCGTTAGCTAAACATGGTGTACTCGTCAGCGCCGGACACGGAACGGAGCGCGGCGAGTGGAATACTATGACTGCATCGTGGGCATTGATGGGGCATCTATGGAACCGCCCGATGGCTGCTTTGTTTATTAGACCGCAGCGGCATACCGCGGTATTTGCCGAAGAAGAAGATTACTTGAGCGTGTCCTTTTTGGATACTGCCGATGAAAAAATGTGCGAAGCCCTTAAAATATGCGGTACCGTGTCGGGTCGAGATGAAGATAAAGCTGCCAGCGCAGGGCTTACACCGGTATTCCACGACAATACCGTTATCGGATTTGAGGAAGCCATACTTACCGTATCATGCCGGAAACTCTACCGGAGTCAGTTCGATATGGATTTGTTTTTAGATCCGCAGGTCATTATCGACTGTTATCCCAAGAAAGATTTTCACTACGTCTATTTCTGCGAAATCCGCGATGCCTACCTTCGCCATAAATAGGTACTGCCGATGGGCGCCGGTATGTAACCGGGACAGCCGTTATGCGGTTTTAAATGGCAGCTGGGCATCTCTCAAAAGCGGTTGAGCTTTTAGAGATGCCCGACAATTTTCAAGAGGTCCTTATGAAAAAAATAAGTGCATTAGTTTTTATGGTACTGCTGTTGAGCGCCGTGTTTGCACAGGACGCGGCACAAACTGAAACAGGCAGTCTTGAAGATGAGCTGTTCGGCGGCGATACCGAAGCGCTCGTTACACCGGAGCAGGCAAACGCCGAAACTCAAAAAAACGGCATTGCCCTAACGGGCGATCTTAAAACCGCAACACTCGCACTCGAAAGCAATAAATTGCGTATCGGCGGTTCGTTAAACGCTGAATTGGGGCTTAAATATGTATGGGCTGATCCGTACACAAAAAAGAGCAATGTAAAAGAGGCTTTTTTAAATCCCAAACAGGCGGTATTGCAGCCGACAATCGGTGCAAACCTCTTTTTTGATGCGCGACCGATACAGGACTTAAAGTTGTACGGTAAGTTCATCTTTGAATTCCCATTTGAAAAGAGTTTGAACGGAACAATAAGTATCACAAAAGAGCAAATGGATGAGATTTTGAAGCAGTATCCAGCTCTAAAGACCATACCAAATTTTCCACGAAATGGATTTGGATATCCTATCAGTGTAAACGGTTCACCGAATTTTAAAATTTGGGAACTGTATACCGATTTCTCGACAAAGGATATTGCATTTTTCCGGTTCGGAAAACATACGGTGAAGTGGGGAACCGGCTATTTTTACAGCCCTGCTGATGTTATCAATATTTCGCGGATAGACCCTCAAAAACCGACCGAAGACCGGGAAGGACCCGTTTCACTGCGGACACATATTGTTATTCCTAAGACGCAGTACAATATATGGTTGTATTTGCTGCCCGACACGGAAACGTTTAAGCCGCAGTATACGGCGGGTGCTGCAAAGGCAGAGTTTGTGTTCGGCGACTGGGAGTTGGGTGTCGGCGGTTGGTATCGTTATGAAAAGGCTCCGCGGTTTATTACAACCCTCTCCGGCAGTATCGCAGGAAAGGTTGCCGTCTTTGCGGAAGGCGTATTTGCATGGGGCAGCGATTATACCTATTATAAAGACGATGATGTACTGACGCCGTATACGGTAAAGAATAAGCCATTTTTCCAAGCGACGCTCGGCGGCTCGTATTCAAATGAGAACTCACATACAACAATTGCATTCCAATATTACTATAACGGCTTCGGCTATGCAAACACAAAGGCCACCGACCGTATTGCTGATAGCGCAGCAGATGCTTTGAACAAAAAAAATTTTACCGATCCTTCGCTCAAAAAATATGAGAATATCGCCGCAATGGGAAACCGAGGTCAGCATTATATCGCCTTTACAGTAGCTCAGAACAAGATCGGCACGGAAGATTTGACGGCAAATTTGTTCCAGCAATTCGCAATCAGCGAGCTTGAAGGGCTTACAACACTCAGCCTTAACTGGAGAATATTTAAGTTTGTACAGATGAGTACCGGCCCGATATTCTCGTATCCGCTGAGTCCTTCGTCACACAGTAAAGGCTCCATCGGCTATAACCTCAGCTTTAAGCTCGGCGGCGGCAAGTTCTAATGTCGGCAATTCATTCATGAGGAGCGTTTAGGGTATCTCTAAAAACTCAAGTATAGCTTTTAGAGATGCCCTAAGTTTGCGCCGCAACAAAGGACACGAACGCCGCCCGCCTCTACACTACCTCGACAGCGGTTTTGCTGCGAAGATAGAAAATGTAGGCTTTAACCGATTTAGGTGACTGTTGCCCGCCGGTGTCTTGACCGAACCCTTCCATTTTATAGAAATTTTCTACGGCAGCTTTGTAGATTAAAAGCTGCCTTCGATGTTGTTCAGGATAGATTTTTTGGTCGGTTTTATAATCGATGATATACGCGGTATCTTCGTATTCAAAAAGCAAATCGATTTGCCCTATGACGAGCTTTCCTTCGTAGAGGGTTAAAAAGCCGTATTCGGTCTTTCTGAATGAGGCTTCTGTGGCCTTTTGTCCCAGCGGAGAAGAAAGAAAAGCAGAGCACAGTTTTTCCACTTCCCGGGCGTACTTTGCAGGCAGTGTACACGGGCGGTCTAAAAAGCGGGCTTCCATCGCCTTGTGCACCAAGGTTCCGAACTCGGTGGAGGAAAGCTCATCGCCGTCCTTTTCACCGGTATTGTCGCCCTGCTCGATATGCTCATTTAATTCGGTATGTTTCATAGTTTTAGATTGAGCCATCGTTTGTGAATGTTCCATATCTTGTAATTCCTGATTCGCGCGGAGGGTTTCATACCCCGGCGCTCTGCGCCGTGATAAAGGGTATGAAAGCCCGACTGCAACCACCTTATGAGAACAACATACCCCGACGCTTTGTGTCGGGGTATGTTGATTTGGAAACATTGCAAGCGGCGCTTCGCTTAAATGCAGCCACTGCCGGTCTTTTTCAAATTGAGTTGCCGGTATGACGCGCGGCTCCGCAAGCGGAAAGTTTTTTTCCGCAGCCTGCCGGTATAGGGCACGGGTTTCATCAAGATTGAAGCGCTGCCGGTCTTCCGTGGTGTGCTGTACGGTCGAGGTGGAGAGCGGTAACACTTCCGTAAAATGCACGCAGTTGATATCTCCGGATAGCGCCGGTAATAAGAGCTGAAAAAAACTTCGGTTATTTTCTTCCTTCTGAGGTTGTACAAGCTGTTGCCGGATTTCGTCCAAAGCGCGGGGTGTTTCCGGTAGTTCCTCAATATCGCCGTCAGTTTCCTGCACACCGCTCATTAGTAGCCGAACCTTAGCTCGCGTAACGGCGACGTAGAGAAGCCTCTTTGTTTCGGCGAGGTGTTTGGCATTTGCTTCCTGCCGAAGTTCCTCAAAAAAGATATTGGCGGGAGGGTCGTTTTTTGTTTCCGGCGGTAAATGGATAACCGGCCCTAAATCCTTGTGCAAAAAGACCATACCTTCTTTCTTTTCAGACTTTCCCGCATTACCGCAGTCGGGAATACAGACAATCGGAAACTCCAAGCCCTTGCTCTTATGTACCGTCATAATTTTAACCGCGTCGCCGCCGTGTTCGAGCGGAATTTCCATATCTTCAATCCGCTCTTCCGCGTGAATATACGAAATCAGCGTGTCGATAAAAGCCGAAAGGCTCTGTCCCGCAGCATCCGCTTTTACCGCAAGCGCAAACAGGTAATCATATAGTTCCAGATAGCGGTGGTAGCGCGGCTCCGTAAGCAATATGTACCGGTACCCTTCGTCATACCACAGTGCGGTAATCAATTCGGCATTACTCTTTTTTTTGATAGAGCCTTGGAGCCGCTCAAAAAGAGTGCAGGCATTTAAGAAATATTGCCGGTCTTCCGCATCCAGTTCTTCGGCAGCGGAGGGAACAAAAGGTTGGGTGGTATGCTCAAGGCTATGCAGCATCAATCGGGTAAAAGAGCGGTCGCTGAGGCGGACAAACGGCGAGCGGAGTACTTGCGCATACACGGCTCTGTCATGCGGATACACCGCTAGGCGGAGCAAGGCGCAGATATCGTTGAGCGGCGCATCGTGGAACAATCCTTTTTGCTGTACGGAAATATACGGGATTTTAAATGCACGAAAAAAACGCTCGTAGACTGCTTGATGCGTCGAAGCGCGCAGCAGCACGGCAAAATCCGACCATGTACAGGGACGGGTAGCCTGTGAGACGTCATCGTATACAAGGTAGTGTTCGTCATGGAGCGCGGCTATTTTTTGCGCAAGCGTATACGCCTCGCATTCAATCGGTTTGAGGAAGGCGGTGTCGGCGCCCTTCGGAAAGCGTTTTTTGTCGATAAAGAAGATATCCGTCTGAGGCGCTAAATGGGGAACCGCCTCCCTGCTGAGGATGGGGATAAATTCCGCTTCAAACGCAGGCACGGTACCGATAAGAGGCTGATTGGTTTCCGAATAAAAGACCCGCATAAATACGCTGTTAAAAAAGTTGAGCAGTTCCGGTTCAGTGCGGTAATTTGTTTGCAGGTTAATAGAAGCGGAGCAGTCGCCTTGCCGCAAGTCCTGCGATAGCGTGCGGAACACCGAAACATCGGCGCCCCGAAACGCATAGATCGATTGTTTTTCGTCCCCGACAAAGAAAAGTTTATCCGGCACCAGCTCATCCGGCTTCGGTATCGATTGGTCGGTGCGTGCTTCTTTTTCCGCAAGCAGGAACAAGAGGTCACGCTGAAGGCTGTTATTATCCTGAAACTCATCGATCATAATCCGATGGGTTTGTTTTTTATAAAAGAGCCGCAAATCTGGATCGGTGATGAGCGCGTTAACGGCAAGCTGAGCAATATCGCCGAAATGCAATATGCTTCTCCGCTTTTTTTCGGCAATGAACCGTTCCTGCAAAACACTACAAAGTGCGTATATCTTTTGCATCTGCTCTTTGTGTGCATAAAAATGATACAGACTTTGCAAGCGGCCGGAGCTTTCGCTCAGTTCACCGCAGAGCGCCTTGCACGCTTTTACGTCCTCATCCTTTTTTGAACCCATCGTTTTTTTAACGCTGCAAATCGCTTTCAGCCGTCCAAGAAAGACAGGGCACTGCGGCTCGGTCAGTGTAAGCGGGAATTCGGGGAGTTGCATGTATGCTTCTTTTACTGCACTGATATACTTATCGTTTCCTTCAAGATGGGCGGCAATATCTCCGAGAATGCGTTCGGCTTGTTTGCGATAGCCGGTAAATAATGGTTCGGCAGCGGCCAGCTGATTCTGCAAGGCCTCAGAAAAATCAATCGGGCGGGAGACCGTAACGTAATCGTTTAATATTTTGACAAAGAAGTCGTTGATAAAATCGGTAATCGGTTTATCACCGAGCAGATATTGCAGGTTTGTGTCCGCGCGGTGTTCAAGGAAAAAATCGAGCGAAAGGTTATAAGCGAGTCGCTTCGATTCGGCAAGGTCGATAGTGAAATCGGGACTGATACCGAAGCGCCGGCATGCGGTTACGGCAATCTTATGACAGAATGCATCGATAGTCATAATTTGCGCCTTAAAAAAAGAATCCAATGCAGCGCCGGCACGGCTCCGTTGTACCGCATCATCGGTTCCCGCATACATCTTTTGCAGCTCCCGATAAATACGCCGGTGCATTTCCGCCGCCGCCTTGTCCGTAAAGGTGAGGGCAAGGATATGTTCAACCTGATAATTTTTTTCGGTAATCAGGTATACATAGCGGCTAGCCAGAACCTTCGTCTTGCCCGAACCGGCGCCCGCCGCCACAACGGCATTTTCATCCGTTTTTACCGCCTGTTTTTGATGTTCGTTTAAATCTTTGCAAATATCTATCATATTTTCTGCTCACGTACGCTTGAAGGATGTGGAGATGGGAACCTCTAAAAACTTTCGGTTTTAGAGGGTTTCCTTAGATTTATTATAGCATAGCTTTTATTGATAGATAAGAATACACTTGCTCCAATAAAATTTGCTGTTCTTTGTGTAAACGGTGATTGTCGTGATGTGTTTTGTTTATTGAAATATTAGTTGATGAAGAATCGTTTGAAAATAGTCATATCGTCTACGACGTGGCACCATTGTAGTGCATCTGCTTGTATAAAGGTTAGGGGGCTATTCTTCTTTTGTCCAGTCTTCGACTTTTAGTCCTGGAATTCTAGAAAATTCTCTTATATTATTTGTAACCACAGTAAGATTTCTTGCTAAACTTTGAGCGGCAATCTGCGTATCAAAAGGTCCAATCGGAATTCCTTTATTTTCAAGATATGCTCTAATCATTCCGTACGTTTCTGTATCTTCGGTCGTAAAATCTATTATGTTAGTAAAATCGGAACAAAAATTCAAAAGAGCATGACGATTCTTTTCTCTAAATTGACTTTTTGAAACACCATACTCCAGCTCAGCAATTGTAATGGAAGAAATAAATAATTCTTCTTTTTTACAGTTAAATATTTTTTTCTTTAAATATGGATTTTTATTCTTTATAAGAAAAATACAGATATTTGTATCTAGCAAATACATTAAAAAACTTCCCGTTCTTGCATTGCCGGTTGACTTCTACCTTCTGTCATGAAATCATCAGAAAACTCAGAAAGACTTCTTTCAAGATTTTCCCAATTGCTTTCTTTTGGTGTTAAGATTATTGATGAGCCGATTTTCTTGATGCATAATTCAGAAAAATCAATATGAAATTCTTTCGGTATCCTTACTGCCTGACTATTTCCACTTGTGAATACTTTTGCATAAACCATACCAGCACCTCCGTATATATTATAGTATATACGGAGCTAAAATTATCGTCAACTTCTATTTGTCATGAAATCCATTTTTAGCTTTTTTTTATTGACGATAAGCGGCGGTGTGCACCATCAACCTAACATTGTTTTAAACTGCAAACGGACTTGTCCTGTTTGTCGGCTTTGAAAACGGTATTATGCTATTCTTCAATATATAATTTGTCTTGCTCAATATAAAATGTCTTTCCTTTAGAATCTAACTCTCTTATATTTTCGATCGTACTTTCAATATTAGCTTTTACAGAATTATTATACCTATCCCGCGTTATTTCTCTAATACCTGTAATTATTGATTTTATTTCAATCGATTGTTGTTGCATTTTTATATTTGAAGCATTTTTTAATTGATTAATTATAATATCAATTCTGTAGTCTAACTGTTTTACCGTGTTTGAAAAGAGGATATCATCATCTGTATTTAATGCTGACTTTATATCTTCAGCATTTTTTTCTGTAATACTTGCAGATAAGAAAAGAACAATCAATTTTAAACAACTTCGAGTTTCATATGCAAGTTTCAAGAAATCTTTATTTCTTTCCAATTCATTTCTCAGTGAATTATCTGCTATTTTATTTTTTTCTAACAATATTTTTAATTCATTAATTTTTGAATTTAATCTATTTTCAAAATAATAGATTTGTGAAGTTAGATTATTTATCGTTGTAATTATATTTGAAATAATAGAGTTTTTATAAGACTCTGATTCTAAGATTATAGTCCAATCATTTTTTATTTCTTGCAGAAAGATTGTTGAAGAAAAAATCAAAGCTTCTTGTGTTGTATCAATCTGACGTTGGACTTCTTCGATATTTTTTGTAAGAGTTTTTATCGATTGATTGATTTGAGCCATAAAATATTGACCGGTAATCATGGAAACTACTGAAAAAACTGCTAACGGAGATGCTAAATTTGATAAGGATTGCAATCCCCCTTGTCCAACAATTTTACCAGAGTCACCAATTATACTAGTTGTGTTTAAACCAGCATTTGCTCCATTTTTAATTTCCATTAATGTTCCTGTAACGCCTTTAGGAAAAATAACTTTGTAAGATTTTGATAACTGCTCTGCTGTAATCATATTGGGAATTTGATTAATAAGCATATTTGCAGAACCTATTTCTTTTCGATTCTTGCGTTCTTCAGTATCAGGTAAAACTTGAATAGTAGGAAGTTGGTAAGTATTATTTCCGATCATTTCCATATTTCTATTTTTCCTCGGCATATTCTTCGTCTAATATTTTCGAATTCTGTTTCCATGTTTTATACTTATCCAAATCGCCTTTTACAAATGGAATACATAGTCCTAAAATAAAAATATCATCAAGCCATCCAATTACAGGGATAATATCTAAAATTAAATCAATTGGGGATAAAATATACAAAAGTGTACATATTATTGCAGCAATAGCACCTACAGGAACTTCTTTATATTTTCCAGAAAAAACATCTTTCAACATTTCAAAGAAAAGTGGTATATAATCAGCATATTCTCCAAAATTTCCTTTTTTTACTTTTTCTTTAATCTTTTCTTCATTTTTAAATACTTTTTCAAAATCATTATCTGTATATTGATATGATTTGAAGCCTTCAAATTTTTCACTTGCTTTAACTTTTTTCTTTTCATCAAATTTTTCAGACATAAATTCCTCCATATATTTACTTCAACGCCCATAGCGTGTGAGCATAATTCTGCTTCAGAACGCCCAAGGACGGGCGTGGTTCCACGCAGTAGCGAGGTTACGGTAATGTGCAACGTCCGTGTTGCTCATTACCTTGCAAGTTTCACAAAAATGGAATTTTTGTAAAACATCGTTTCTGTTTGATATGCCCGCCATCCATGGCGGTATTGAGCAAAAACTCGCCCTCAAGAGTGTACAAGGAGGTACACTCTTGAGAGAATCCCTTAAAGCAGGTCTGATTTTTAGAGTGGGATTACTACACGCCTTCTCAGCTTGTCGAAATGCTGTCTTAATCCCTTAAAGCAGGTCTGATTTTTAGAGTAATAACTTACACGGATAATCTATAGGAGGATTATTATGAGTCTTAATCCCTTAAAGCAGGTCTAGGTATTCAGATGACAATGGTTTTCGAGTTTAATAGCGGCGAATATGTGCAGGTCGCTCATGATGTTGCAGAATTGTCTTAATCCCTTAAAGCAGGTCTAAGAAGGTTAGGGAGGCTTTTCTTTTTTTTCGATAAAAAGAAAAGTCCCCCTATAACCCCCAAAAGAAAAACGGCGACTTAGGGCGTTGCCCTAAGAACCCGTCTTGGTTCCATAACTTGGTTCTGAATAAAAAGTTGAGCCGTGATGCTTTTTGCGTAACTCCGTTTCAGAACGCCCAAGGACGAGCGTGGTTCCACGCAGAAGTGATGTTTTGAGCCTTGCTCAAAACTCACCGTCAAAGAATGTACAGGACGTACATTCTTTGACAGAATCCCTTAAAACAGGTCTAAGAAAGTTAGGGAGGCTTTTCTTTTTTTTCGATAAAAAGAAAAGTCCCCCTATAACCCCCAAAAGAAAAACGGCGACTTATGGCTCTGCCCTAAGAACCCGCCTTGGTTCCAAAACTTAGTTCTGAATAAAAAGCTGAGCAGTGATGTTTTTTGCGCAACTCCGTTTCGGTAGCGGCACGGACGCCACTGGTTTCACGCAGCAGGTCTGATTTTTAGAGGAAGCAAAAAAGCGCTTTAAGAGCTGGAGGCTTGCAAGGTCTTAATCCCTTAAGTCAGGTCTGATTTTTAGAGAAAATCTTCTTCCAAATATCGTCGGAAAGGGCTTAACAGTCTTAATCCCTTAAAGCAGGTCTGATTCTTAGAGAATAAGCTCCAAGTCAATCCAAGTCGTAGACGGTTCGTCTTAATCCCTTAAAGCAGGTCAGATTTTTAGTCCCATGATGATACAGTTTACAACGATGAGTTTGATAAGTTCGTCTTAATCCCTTAAAGCAGGTCAGATTTTTAGAGCGCGTGGGGTAAGGCTCGGTGAGGTATCGACTTAGAAAGATGTTTTCGAAAACCTCTGGTAAAACGGGGGCGATCTCTAAAAAAATAGAAAAAATAGATATAATGAATCCTGTAATCATTGTAATAATAAAGACTTATATATTTTCGCAAACCTACCCCTAAAAAGCGGGTTTTGGACACTTTTTGGAGGTTTGCGATTTTGTCAAAAAGCAGTTAAAACCTATGCTTTTATTCTATCACACCTCCTTTAGAAAGGGCAAGCAGAAAAAATAGAAAAAAACTAGGGTAAATATGGCTGGTATGTGGTACAGGGATTCCGCATTATAAATAGTGTCAAAAAAACAGTAGCTCACACGGTACAAAAGATGGTAAAATATTCTTGGGGTGGAACAATGACATTACAAGAATCATTTGAGAACATTAAAGACGAAAGAATCGAAAGATGCAAGAAACACTATCTCGTCAATATACTGATGCTCGTGTTTGTGGGAGTGTTGTGCGGGTATAAAAGCATAGAACAAATACAATTTTATGCGACATTAAGCGAACAAACCCTTAAAAAATATCTGAAACTGGAAAATGGCATCCCCAGCAGCGATACGATTCTACGCGTACTTGCAAGGATTGATGCAAAGCAACTTGAAAAAGTATTCATAGAATATGCGCGGGAAGTATTCGGCAAGCATATTGCAGAAAATGAAGTATTAGCGATTGACGGAAAAACTATCCGGCGCTCTGAATATGCACCGACAGGCGAAGATAAAAAGGCTCATAAAGCTGCTCATGTTGTTTCGGCTTGGGCGCACTCCCTAGGTGTGTGCTTCGGGCAGGTGAAAACAGAAGAAAAATCAAATGAAATCACCGCCATTCCTGAACTTCTGGATCTGTTAGACTTAAAAGGGATGATTATTACTATAGATGCGATGGGTTGCCAGAAAAAAATCGTTGAGAAAATAGCAGAAAAGGAAACAGAGTATGTCATTTCTCTGAAAGGAAATCAACACCCCGACGCAGAGCGTCGGGGTGTTGTTCTCATAAGGTGATTGCAGTCGGATTTAATACCCTTTGCTATGATACAACGGGTATTAAATCCTCCGCACGAATCAGCAATCGATCCATCGGGATGTAAAAGAGTTTTTTGAGCACCCTTGTGATGACGCTTATTGTCAGTATTACAATATTCAGCGTGGAGAATATAGCATTGAAATTGGACACGGACGAATTGAAAAACGCACCTGTTATCTTTGCGGGAATATTGATTGGCTTTCAGAAAAAGATGAATGGAAGAATCTCAATGGCGTTGGAATGCTCGTGTGCGAAAGAACGGTAAAGAAGACTGGGAAGAAATCCGTTGAACAAAGATATTTTTTGACCTCACTGACAGATGTGCACAAGGCAGCATTTGCGATGAGGGCTCATTGGGGGATAGAAAATAACCTGCATTGGGTTCTCGATGCAATTCTCGATGAGGATTATTGTCTTGTGCGGAAAGACAATGCGGCAGCAAACTTAAGCGTCTTACGAAAAATTGTCTTGAATATACTCAAACAGGTTGATTTTTCGGATATCGTAAAAGCAAAGAAAATGCTCCTATAAATTCGACAACCGCAGCCTTTATTAAAAGGCGAGGATTGGCGAATTGCCGCACTTTTGCAATGAAATGAAAAAGTGCAATCAATAGACGATGTTTGCCAAATGGTAAACTCGGCATTACAATAAGCCGTACCATCTGGGCGGCTTATTGTAATAGCGCTTCTCCATAAGAAACACCTGTGCAACAAACGAGAAGATTGCCTCGATAGAGTATTGCTCTCATTATAATGCGGAATCCCTGACGTTGTGAACGTTCCTCATGACATATTTGTAAAATTGTTGTACTATTTTTTTTAATCCCTTGTTGGAAAAAATTGGAGAATTAAATCTAGAGGTTTTCCTTAGATTAAATCATCAGTACATTAGGAGGATAAAAATAATGGCACACCCCATAGAAGTAGAGGTCAGAAGCTACGAACTGGACGCATATAATCACGTAAATAACGCCATATATTTAAACTATTTGGAATATGCCCGTATGGAATACCTGCGTCGTATCGGCTTTGATTATGTAGGGCTCATCGAAGAAGGCTACATGCTTTATGTAACGCATATCGATATTCACTACAAATATTCTGCGCGGCTTTACGATAAACTCCGTATTGACGTTACGCCTATCAAACTCGGCAAACTTTCGGGAACGTTCCGGCAGGTAATCACAAATCCTGAAGGATATGTCTGTGCTGAAGCTGAAGTTTCGTGGGGCTGTGTAGATAAAACCGGTAAGCCCGCAAAACTACCGGACAAGTATTTTGTTGCAGGCCTTGCACCTGAGAAAAAGATACATTGATCTGCATAGTTCTTCACTGCAACAGTTTCCAAAGTTCATACTTTGTTCAACTGTTGCATTTTAAAGGAAGGTTTATGACCGACAGGCAATACGGAAGCCGATATTGTCGTATTTACTATTAGGTTTATCACTAAAGCGGATCATACGAGTAGCCTTAGAAGCGTCTTGGAACCAACTGCCGCCGCGGCGAACCCGATTGATGCCGGTCTCCTTGCCGGTAGGATCCTGTTTATCATAACTTTCCATATTACTCCAATACCAATCCCAGCACCATTCTATCACATTCCCGGTCATATCATACAATCCGTAAGCATTCGGCTTCTTTTTCTTTACTTCATGCGTTTTCTTATTGGCTCCGGTGTCGGATAACCATGCGTAGTCTTTCAGCTCGCTCAGTATGATCGTACCTGCCCATGCATCATCCTTTCCGGCCATTGCTGCCCATTCCCATTCCGCTTCAGTAGGGAGCCGGAATCCTTTCTTTGACCAATCCGCGTACGGTAGTTTTTGGGCACCGGCATCACCTTTCGTATACACTGTGGTAAACGCCGCATCACTATAATAGACGCATGTAGTACTTGCTCCTCTGTTCGTTTTCTTTGTCAGTTCATTACAGAAGGCTATGCACTCAAACCATGTAATCATTTCTACGGGACGTTTCATTTGTACTTCACCGGCAGCAGGAGGATTCTTTGAGCCTTTAAACCCGCTTGGATTATTTCCCATAACTTCCTGCCATAACTCTTGGGTCACTTCTGTTTCGCTTATTTGATAGGCGGTTAAATTTACCCAACGCGGGGGATTATTCTTTTCTGCACTATGACCTATACTGGCGTTGGTTACCGCGGCAATTGGTTTCATTACAAAATTTACACCTTGTACGGAACCGATACCGCTTGCTGCATCATATCCGCTGGGTTTTTCAGGTTTTTCACCATTGGAGGCGGAACCATTATCAGGATTGGCGGAGGGGGTTGTACCGGGGCAAGCGGTGAATAAAAGAGATATAATCAGCATACACACCGATATGGCGGCATAGCCGAAATATTTTTCTATCGTCCGGCCTTCCGCCCTGAAATTGTTGATTTTCATATTTGTCATTTCTCCTTAGTCATACTATCTTTAGAATATAACCGAACGCATTATACTGTAAAATATGCATAATCGCAATGCTTCTTAAATGTCTAACCATGAGTAACCGCCATGGATTCCAACGCTTGCTGGACAGCTATCAGAAAAAGAGTTATACTCTTTCTGTATATAAGTAATATACGTGTGGATCCGCTTATTATTATCTTTCAAAGGCGGACAAGATAGGCGGATGTCTTTTTTATTCATTAAAAGGAGACTTGACAAAATGAATGAAAAAAGTATAATACCCCCCCCCCCCCCCCGCACCTACCTACCGTTTAATTGGTAATACTGGATGGGTGATTGGTAATCGAAATTCCTACAAAATAATCTACTCTTTAGATTCCTTCTCTGGGAAAGAATTTTATATGCGTTTGTAAGGTTACCGCGACTAATACCCTGTATCATCATCTCAAATTACTATATCCATTATTTTATTGGGAGGTTTACAATGAAAAAACGTTTTTCGTTAAAAAAGAAATTCATTCTTATTTTCGGGATTCTGATTGCCGCCGCTGCTGTAATCGAAATTGTATTAGCTGTCGTAATTGCCAGAAAAGCCGTAACCGAAAAAATCGAAGACCATCTTATCGACAAAGCAAATGATACGGCCGAAATTATAAACGGAAGGGTCACATCACTGTTACAATTTATCGAAGGCATTTCCCGTATGCCGATCCTTCGAGATACAACCGCATCATCCGCCGCAAAACTGGCTTTTCTTGCTAATGAAGTGTCTTTTAATGAAAAAATAATAGAATTGAATATGACGAATGCACAAGGACAATGTTTACTTGCCGATGGAAGCGTATTATCCGTTGTTAACAGAGATTGGTTCCGTGCCGCCATTGAGGGAAAATCTTTTTTTTCGGAACCATACATTTCGCGTGCAAACGGTCAATTAATCAATACCCTTTCCGTGCCTGTATATGATGATGACAAAACTATCGTAGGAGTGTTGTCTGCCGATATCTCAGGTTTTACTTTGTCCGAAGCCATTGCCGATATCGTCGTAGGAGAATCCGGTAACTGTTATATTATGGGCTCGACAGGAATTATCATCGCCGATAGAGATACCGATTTAGTACAAAAGCAAGATAATATCATCGAACAAGCAAAAACAAACGCCTCGCTCGCATCAACTGCTGCCTTTTTACAGTATGTCCTTGATAATAGCGAAGGCGAAGTCTGCTACTATGACTATCAGGGAGTTGACTATATTGCATCATTTTCCGCAGTTAAAACTACTCATTGGTCAATCGTTATCCGTGCACCCGTCAATGAATTCATGGGAACTGTCAACGCACTCCGTAATACGATGATAGGAATTGGCATCAGCGTGTTGATTGGAGCACTGATCATTGTCTATTTTGTTGCTCGTACAATGGTAAAACCAATCCAAACGACTGTTTCCACACTACAAAATATTTCGCAAGGGGATGGCGATTTAACGGTACGTTTACCGGTCGGCGGTAATGATGAAATTACCGATATGTCCGAATATTTTAACAAAACGATCGATAAGATCGGTACATCGATACGGACTGTCGGAATCAATAGCCACACTATGGAAGAAATCGGGAACGAACTTGCCTCCAATATGACCGAAACTGCAAGCGCAGTAAACCAAATCAGCACAAACATTGACGGCGTTAAACAGCAGGCATTAACTCAAGCCGCCAGTGTTACCGAAACAGCAGCAACTGTTGAGGAAATTGTTCGAACCATTAAGCAACTCAATACCAGTATTGAGAATCAAGCAAGTAGTGTTGCGCGATCTTCCGCTTCGGTAGAACAAATGGTAGCAAATATCGCTTCCATCAGCCAGACACTCGGTAAAACCGACAGCGTAATCGGAAATTTAACAACGGCAACCGGAGACGGCAAAGCCACACTTGTTACCTCAAATACCGTAACGCAAAAAATTGCAGAAGAGTCCGGTTCATTAATGGAAGCATCAAGTGTAATTCAGCATATTGCATCCCAAACAAACCTTCTTGCAATGAATGCTGCAATAGAAGCTGCTCACGCAGGTGAAGCGGGCAAAGGGTTCGCCGTCGTTGCGGATGAGATACGTAAACTTGCAGAAGAGTCCTCGATGCAAGGAAAGACCATTACCGCTACCTTAAAAAACTTGAGCGGAGAAATAGAGATGCTTTCCAGCTCGTCAAAAACCGTAGAGGAAAAATTCAATACGATTTTTAACTTTGCCGAACAGGTAAAAGAGATGAGCAATAGCGTTACCGAAGCGATGCGAGAGCAAGAAAACGGAAGCCGGGAAGTATTAACCGCGATTAAAGATATCAATATGATAACGGCCGAAGTACAGGCAGGTTCCGAAGAAATGCTGAAAGGCGGTGAAAGTGTTGCGGAAGAAATGCGAAAACTCGATACGCTTACCCGTAACATTACCGACAGCATGACCGAAATGGCATCCGGTGCGGTACAGATTAACAATGCTATACAAGAAGTAAACGAAATTACACAGAAAAATAAACATAGCATTGAGAATCTTGCGAAAGAAGTCTCAAAATTTAAGGTGTAATATGTAAAACATAAGGTACCGCTACCGGATTGTTTTACTACATCCTGACATAGAGGAGTTGAAAATGTATAGTTGGAAAATTGATCTTAAAAAGAAAAGCGTTCTTATAGGCGCACTGATTTTAACTGCGTTGTTTGTAACCGCCTGCACAACGCAAGAAGGAAAAAGCGATTCACAGGGTACGGCGAAAATCGCTGATATGAAAGGCGCCGAGCTGGATACCATTATGAACGACAAGGCGGAACAAGATCAGTACCTTGTTATCGATGTACGTGAAAAATACGAGTATGAGGCAGGGCATGTCCGCTATGCAATCAACATCAGTCTCAACGATATCGAAAACAGGCTGAACGATATTGCAGACTTCAAGGATAAAAATATTATCGTTATTTGCAGAAGCGGAAGACGGAGCCGGGCTGCTGCGAAAATCCTACAAAAGAACGGATTTAAAAAACTGTTCAATGCGGATGGAGTCGGCAGCTACTCTTATAAGTCGATCACCAAAGTTACAAACGTACGCGGGAAACAGATGCAGGAGCTCGCGAATACAGGGAACTATTCCGTTGTCGATGCCCGAGAACCCGCTGATTATGCCGCTTCGCATTTAAAAGGTGCAATATCGGGGAATGCGGATACCCTTGCTGAATTACTCCCGCAATTACCTAAGGAAAAACCGGTGCTAACCTACTGCTATTCCGGCAACCGCTCTTTTGCCGTTGCGGAAAAATTAGTAGCTGCAGGATACACGGTGATAAACAGTTTAGACGGTACCAACGAATACTCAGCCTTTGAATTGGTAAAATAACGAAAAATAAGACAGATATCCGCAGACACTATCAGAAATCAAAGCCCGCTAAAAAGTTAACTTTTTAGCGGGCTTTTTTATTTATGCGAAACGTTTAATACACCGGCGTTCTGCTTCGGTGTGTGTTGATTTAAGTTAATGATAACTATGCGCCGCGTTTACCTTACACTTCACCGGGGGCAAGTTGGGTTAAAATTTCGGTGTGGTCTTCAAAGATGGCAACCGTGTGCTCCATGTGGCAGGAACAGGACTTGTCGGCGCTGACAACCGTCCATCCGTCGGCGCGGGTTTTAACATCTGCCGTACCGAGGTTAATCATCGGTTCAATCGCAATCACCATACCGGGTACCAGCCGAGGATTTGGCCCACCGCGCTCCGGTACGTTTGGGATATTCGGTTCTTCATGTACTTTAAGCCCGACCCCGTGGCCGCAGTATTCATATACGACACCGTATTTATACTGCCGCGCCAAGTCGTACACCGCGCGGGATATTGCATTTACACGCTTACCTGCCTGACAGGCGGCGATTCCCGCATAAAGGCAGTCGGTGGTAACTTTTAAAAGTTGTGCGCGTTCGGGGCTCACCTTTCCAACCGGCACCGTTACGCACGAATCGCTGATGTATCCGTTAAGGTCAATACCGATATCCAGCGATACGAGGTCTCCTTCCTGTACGATTTTCTTTTTACTGGGTATACCATGTATAACTTCTTCATTGATGGAGATACAGGCTGCCCCCGGAAAATCTTCCGCATACCATGCGGGAACGCCGCCGATGCTCTTAATGTATTCAACACAAAAGTCATCCAGCGCTTTAGTGGTTACGCCCGGCTGCACACGAGGAGTCAGCTCTTTAAAGAGCCGCGCCAATGCCTTACAGGATAGGCGGATACCGTCTATCTGTTCCTTTGTCTTAATTCGTATCATATATTCCTTACCTTTTGCGCAGCCTTACCGCTTCGGGATTTGCCGGTTATCTTATGTTAAGGATAACCGGAGTACCTTTAACGCCAAAGCTGCTCCTGATAGTTTTTTTTCAACTTCGCTATGCCGCGGATACGTGGATTCATCCGCACGGAAGCCTCCGCACATCCGTCACCGGTGCTAAAATCACCCATCCGGTAATAAATTTCCGCCATCTTTTTTAATATTTCCGCATTATCCGCTTTACTTAATCCAAAATCCAGTGCGGCTTCACAACAATCAAGCAGTAAATCATCTGCAAGATTATAGATGAGTTTTTCACGGATAAGCTTGCGGGCAAGGATAAGCACTTCGGGAAAAAAATGGCGGAAATATGCCTGCGTCTGCTCTTCGCGGATAATCCGGTCAAGCAGCAAAAAAGACTCATAATAATGATCGCGGAAATAGAGTTCCTCTGCAAGAACAAAACCGCAATCCATAAAATCTCCCCTGCTAAAGTAACGGCGCAGCGAAAAAGAAGGTTGTATCGACCGGAGCCGTAAAAATTCCTGTACTGCTTCGTCCTCAGCATTATGGAAAAGGTCAAAAAAAATCAGCGTAGCTCTGCTTTCGAGATCCGTCCGTTCTTTTAACCACGTACGATAATCAAAACCTTTACCTTTTGTGGTGGTCTTATTATAGAAAAAATCAAACTCTGCCCGACGCTTCGCATCAAGTAAGGCTTCATAGGCACGGATAAGCCGCATCAGCGCCTGCTCATTCGCTTTTTTACCATCGGTATTCCGAATATTATGCGGAATATCGGGATGCAACTCTTTTGCTTTTTTCCGGAATGCCCGCTTGATTTCTGCGGTCGAAGCAGAGGGAGAAATATTTAAAATCTTATAATAATCTTCTATTATTATGGCTTGATGTGTTGAGCGATTTCCACGCCTTTCTTCGCTGTCCTGCCGTCCGCTTTCCGTCTTACTACCCAATATTTGCCCCCGCACGGCGAGCATCCGCTGCAGTCCGTAAACTATCGAAGTAGTCGATCATAAAACCGCAGCTTTCCAATGCATTCATCACATTTCGAGTAAATTTATCCGAAAATAAACCGCGGCTTACAGTCAGGACACAGCCCTTACAGCCTTCTTTCAGACCGTGATCTTTTAGGATAGTTATAACAGTAGGATCGGGCTTTGATGCAAAAAGCGGTTTTTCGGCGCAGAAAACGGCAATATATCCGTACATATTAAGCCGATCGGTATCGTTCAACGCATATCCGTCCAAAATACGAAGGTCATCGCACCGGGTATGAGCCCCTTCTTTTAAGGCTTCCAGAAAAAGATTGGTTTGTGCTGTTTGCCCTTTGTCAAAATATACCAATACTGCTGTCATGATGATATAATAAAAAAAATGAATATATTGTGCAAGCGCAGCAACGCAGTAGACGGTAGGCATATTTTTAAAAGGAGATTATAATACCTCTATGCATTCCTATTACTATGAGGACAACCTCACTGCTCTTCAGGCAAAATTTGCCGCTCAAAAATTAGCATTTGCACCGGCAGCTTTTCAAACGGCAAAAGCAATGGTCGATTTACATATCTTGCAAGTTATAGAAGATTCAAAAACAGCCGGCTTAACGATAGAAGCTATCATCAATAAGACCGGTCTTTCTTCATATACCGTAAAACTGCTGATGGAGTTCAGCTTGAGTTTAGAGTTGGTAAAGATTATTCCGAAATCCGAACCACAGGCTTATGTATTGGGTAAGACCGGCTATTTTTTACTCAATGATGAGTTGACACAAGCAAATATGAATTTTATCAATGATGTATGCTATCAAGGACTTTTTTATTTACAAGACAGTTTAAAAACAGGAAAGCCCGCCGGATTAAAGGTGTTTGGGAATTGGGATACCATTTATCAAGGCTTAGCTTCTTTGCCGGAACAGGTAAAGAAAAGCTGGTTTGCGTTTGACCATTATTATTCCGACAGTATTTTCGGTGCAGCATTACCCATCGTATTTAAAGAAAATCCCCGGCATATAATGGACATCGGCAGCAATACGGGAAAGTTTACCAAGGCAGCTCTTTCGTATAATAATCAGGTGTTAGTGACGATGGTTGATTTGGCGGGACAGATTGCGATGGCGCAAAATAATCCCGAATTGAAACCGTTTAAAGATCGGATTGAAAGTTATCCCACCAATATTCTGAATCCTGATGAACAGTTGCCGTCAAATGTGGACACCGTGTGGATGAGCCAGTTTTTAGATTGTTTTTCTCTTGATGAAATTCAAGGGATTGTAAGAAAAATAAAAAAGAATGTTCCACCTCATTGCAATATCTTCGTACTTGAACCGCTATGGGATATGCAGCGGTTTGAAGCGGCAAGCTATTCAATTCAAGCAACATCGATTTACTTTGCGGCAATGGCAAACGGCAACAGCAAAATGTATTCATATTCGGACTTAGTCGGCGCGATTGAAGCCGCCGGTTGTACGTTGGTACGGGCGCACCATAATCTCGGTATCAACTCGTATTCGCTGTTGCAATTTTCTCCCCGCTCATAGGAATAACAATGAAGAGCTGGAATTGCACGATACTGGACAGTTTTTTCTGGGAACCGGCGGAAGACTCACAAGAAGTTGACGTTTCGTTTGTACCGATGATGCTGAGAAGACGATGCAGCCAATTCACCAAACTCTGTTTTTCTGCCTCACATCAATCCATAACGGAAGGTAAAGATTTGCCGGTTATTTCAGTATCAAAATACGGAGAAATTCAACGGCAGTATGCTATTTCAAAAAAAATAATCGAAACAAAAGAGGTATCTCCGACTGCGTTCAGTTTTTCGGTGTTTAATACGGCAATTGCATTGCTGGGTATTTCACTGAAAAATCATGCATCGGCTCAAGCGTTCAGTACCATGTCGTACCAACTGGAAGCGGGTTTGATTCACGCGCTTTCATTTTTGGAAAACCACAGCGAAGAAGAAAAGTTGTTGCTGTTAGTAGGCGAAGAACGGTTGCCGGAAGCGTATCAAAATATTTCCGCTGAAAAAAACATCCCGTTTATCGCGGCCTTCTTACTTTCATTGCACGGTAACGGGTACACGGTACGGTTCTCTTCTATGCCGCCGCAAGACCGATGCAGCTCTGACGTATATAACAATGATAACGCACTTGCTGATAACACAGGTGTTATAGAGAATAGCGACAGTCCGGAAAATTATGATCAGTGTAAGCGTTTTATTCGCTTTGTGCAAAGCCCTGCAGGTACGCCAACTTCCATTCACATAAATCGATTAGAGATATTCAAAAATGAATAAATTACGACAGCTTAGAAATATTGTAGGAAAACTCGTTTGTTTTGTATATTTCGGACTCAGTTCGCTTTTTGCTTCATTTATTATATTTCCTCTGATCTATGTGTTTATATGGGAAAAGAAGGCACGATATAATGCAAAAATTGCCGTTGTCCGCGGGCATTTTTCATTTTTTATTTGGTTGATGTGTTGGTTAGCTCATTACAAAATCGATACCTCGGCTATACAAAAATATAAAGATATGCGCTCTACGGTTGTCGTTGCAAATCATCCTTCACTCATCGATATTGTTGTTCTTATTTCTGCCGTACCACATCCCGACTGTATTGTTGCAGGGCGTCTTTTTAATAATTTCTGGATACGGAAGATTGTTGGACAACTCTTTGTTGATTCGTTTGCAGATGCTGAAGTATTATTGGAGCGTTGTCGAAAATCTTTACATGACGGTAATAATATGATAATCTTTCCTGAAGGGACTCGTACTAGACCTGAGACTGCCGGAAAACCTCTTAAAAGAGGGGCTGCCCAAATTGCTTTACGGGCAGGCGCTGATGTGTTGCCTATTCATATAAAAACTGAAAATCTTGTAGGATTAGGAAAACATGAATCTCTACTAAAAGTACACGTCAATGGTTATGCTCAACTGATATTGGAACCTCATGCGATGCTTGCGATAGATTCATTTAATCATGAACCTTTTGCTCAGGCAGCAAGAACACTGACAGAAGCAATACGGAATACAATTTTTGCGGAGGATGGTTGTGAATACTAAAGAAGAAATCCAAAACGAGATTAAGAAGATCATTATTCAGTCGTTGGATTTGGAAGATGTAAAACCGGAAGATATCGATGCGGAAGCGCCCCTTTTTGTTGAAGGGGAAGGTTTAAGCTTGGATTCGATTGATGCGCTGGAACTCGGTGTTGCGCTAAAAAAGCAATTCGGTATCAGTTTTTCTCAAAATGAAGAGGACAATAAAAAGCATTTTTATTCGGTGGCAACTCTGAGCGATTTTATCAGTAAAAACGCTGTATAACCTGTATAATATATATACGCATAACAAATGATAAAAGGCATCTCAAAAGTCTATTTCAGTTTTTACGGATGCTCGAATGATAAGGATAGGAGTATAACATGAAGAAAGAAGAACTCTTTGAAGAAGTAAAAAAAATTCTGACGGAGAAATTCGAAATCGAAGAATCGAAAATTACGCTGGATTCAAATATTGTTACCGATCTCGATCTTGACAGTATTGATATTATCGATTTGATTGTTACGCTGAACAATATGCTGAAGCTGAACGTATCGGCAGCGGATTTTAAGGATAAAAGAACGCTCTCGGAAATTCTTGATGTTATTTGCAATGCAGTATAAAAAACATCGGCGGAGCTACAGCCGGTATTGTTAATTGAGGACGTCCGATGTTTAAACTACTGAGTAAAACTGATTTTTATAGCTTACGAGATTCATCCCAGCCTTTTCTTGTAGATAGTTCGAGTACAGACAATAAAACCATTGCCGATTTTGTGCATGATATTGCGATAGTATATCCACATTTTTCTGCACGCCAAGAGACCGTTTTTCTGATCTTTTCGGAAAATATCTATGAATTTATGGTGATATTCTTTACCGCGCTGTTAGCAAAAAAGAAAGTATGTTTACTCAACACAAATAAATATGCGTATATCAAAGGCCTCTTTAATGATGATACGCTGTTTATATCCGACACATCTGAAACTCAGTTGAGTGTTTCACAGCTGTTATGCGATGCTGCAAATACAACACATACGGACTCAATCGATTGCGCAATCTTAAAAGGACTGACAATCAGCCCTGCCGCCGATATTCATTTTTATACTTCCGGCAGTACCGGCAAACCGAAGGTTATCGAGAAAAAGTTTTCTCATCTTGAACGGGAAGTAGAAGAACTGTTCGCGTGTTTTGGTGAAGACATAACCGACAGTTTATTTCTAACTTCCGTGTTTCATTATCATGTGTACGGCTTCTTATTTTATGTTTTACTTCCCTTTGCCGTACAATGCCCGATTTTCTCAAACCGCATTAACTATTTGGAAACCTGTGCCGGTTTTTCGTCGTGGAAAAAAATTACTTTTGTCAGCAGCCCTGCTTTCTTAAAACGGATTGTAAAAATTCCGCTGACACCTTCTACGCAGTGGACTGTTTTTTCTTCTGCAGGAGCGCTTGATGCCGCGGGGAGTTCAAATTGCGCAGATATTTTCGGAACGGAAGCAATCGAAATATACGGTAGTACCGAAACAGGCGGTATTGCGTGGCGCAAGCAAAAAACAAATCCGCTGTGGCGCCCGTTCCCTTGCGTTAGCATATCAGCTGCTCCGGATAATACCTTTACCGCACGCTCTCCCTACTTTGACGGAACCGTTATGGGAGGGGATTTAATAGCGTGTACCGATGAGGGGTTGTTTACCTTGCTGGGAAGAGTTGACTCTACGGTAAAAATCGAAGGGCGCCGTATCGATTTAAAAGATATAGATACAAAGCTTTTAGCGCTGTCCGATTGCGCCGATTGTCATACGATTTACCATAAAACAAACCGCCGCGAACAGACGGTGTCTTTTATCGTATTAAAAAAAGATACTCCGCTCTATACGCTATACTTGGAAGATGAGCAAGCTGTAAAAAAGCACATACAAGATTATTTATACGCTTATTTTGATAAAACGCTTGCACCGAGAAAAATTTATATACTGGATGCTATTCCGAAAAATGCAATGGGAAAAATTAACCATGCGCAACTGGAAAGTTTGTTAAACCGCGCAGCTCCTTATGAGTATACTGCGCAGCCTATCTGTTTTACGGATGGGCATTATTCGGTAAAAATCGATATCAGCTTTCCTGAAACTTCGTTCTTTTTTCGCGGGCATTTTGACGGGTTTCCGCTTGTACCGGCGGTGGCGCAAATTAAAACGGCATTCGATATTTCAAAAAAATTGTTTTCGCATCCTTTGTATATTAAGACGGCAAAAAAACTAAAATATACCAATATGATTCATCCCGGTATTCCGCTGATACTTTCTCTGGACTTTTTTCCACAGGGTAAAAAGCTGTCCTTTTCTTTTTCCGATGCAGATAAAATCTATTCTTCCGGTATATTACATTTAGAAGGCTTTTGATGAACAGTGCTTCTGATGCATGGACGTATTGTTTTTTAATACCCGTTTATAACCATGCTGCTCTTTTAGAACACACTATTCCGCGCTTTTTATCGTTCGGTATTCCGCTCATTATTGTTGATGACGGTAGTAATGAAGAAAATAAAGCAATCTTAAAAAGAATAGCGGACAGCAGTTCTGATATTGTGTTAATCAGCAACAGTAAAAACAACGGTAAAGGTGTTGCGATAAAACAGGGAATTGCGTATTGCAAACAGCACGCTATTGATTTTGCATTTCAAGTCGATGCGGACAATCAGCATAGCCTTGCGGCGGTTCCTGCTTTTATGAGCCGGAGCAGAGCGCAAAAAAATAAAAAGCATAGCATTATCGGCTATCCTGTTTACGACAGCACCGTGCCATCGATACGCAGAGACGGGAGAAAAGTTTCCAATTTTTTTGTTTCCATTACAACGCTTATACCGGATGTGCGTGACTCCTTGTGCGGTTTTAGGATTTATCCCGTAGCCGAAACATGGAAAATATACCGCAATCCGCTTATCAGCAAAAGAATGCCGATTGATATGGAGCTATTGACCCGCCTCTATTGGAGAGGTGTGTCGATTATCTATCTGCCTGTCGATGTAACCTATCCTGAGAACGGCAGCTCTCATTATAAAGCGTTTCGTGATACGGTTATCTTGAGCGCAAAACATGCATTCTTATGCTGCGAAATGTTTTTTCGATTTCCCGTTATCTTTTTTTATGCACTTAAACGGCGGTTGCATCCATGAAGCATTGGTCAAAGATGAAAGAAGTATCCGGTAACGGATTTGCCCTGCGACTGTTCTTTTTCATCTATAACATTTTGCATCTTCAATATATTTTTATTCTGCTCCGTCCGCTAGCCTTTTTTTATTATTGTTTCTCCCCAGCAAAACGGGCTGTGTCCGCTGCGTTTTTTAAACGTATTGCACACTATAATCCGGCGATCAAACCATCCGCTCAAACAGTGTACCGTCATTTTTATTCATTCAGTCTTTCACTGGTCGAACGCATCGCCGCGTGGAAACAGGATATAAAGGTTTCAGATCTCATCATAAAAAACCGTGACGTGTATCAAGAAATTATTACCGGTCTTAAAGAAAAAAAAGGCTGCTTTTTTTTATGTTCGCATTTAGGCAATATCGATTTGTTGCGGGCATTGGCAATACAGGATAATAAAGACGGCGTGCATACAACTAAGGTAAATATCATTATTGACACGACTATGTCGCCCCGATTCAATTCATTCATGCGTTCAATTCAAGAAAAATTTGACATCAATCTGATCAATTCCCGTACCGTCGGACTTGAGACCGCATTACTGCTGCAGGAAAAACTTGATGGGGGTGAAATAATCGTCATGGCAGGAGATCGCACACCTTCCGAACATACTCAAAGAACTGTTCCCGTTCCGTTTTTAGGAGATGCGATTGCGTTACCTTATGGAGCTTTTTTATTACCCATTATACTAAAAGCTCCGTTGTATTATTTTTTTGCGTTGCGGGAAAACGATGCCTTTGTGTCAAAGTATGATTTTTTTCTATATAAATCTTCGGCGATTACGGAGAAAAAGAAAAAAGATGAAATGATCCATGCGTTAATGCATGAATATGTTGAGCTTTTAGAAAAAAAGGTGTTAGAATATCCATTGCAGTGGTATAATTTTTTTGATATCTGGGCAGGGTAAACGCATCAGGCTGTTTTTTTAACATCCCCGCAAAAAAATTGATACTATTCGACCAGAGTACGCCAAGGAATTGACATCCATGTCAATTCCTTGGCTGCCAGTTTTTTTCAAAAACTGGTTTCTGTTTATCACCCTGCCATCCTTGGCAGTTCTGTCTGCGGTTCAAATGGTCTCACAGTCTCAATTTTTTCGCGATTCTTCTCTACTCTGCCTGATGCGTTTACCCTTTTCTCGGAAAAATGTGCGAAATTTTAAATAAAATTTCGCACAGAAGGAAGGTAACCGCTAAAAATATTTATAATGCGGTTGCCCTGGATATATGGGCTGAAACAGTAGATTAAAATCGTAGAATAGAAACAATATAAATGCCTTGTAAATCGGTATCAATAAGATGTATATTTATATCAAAGAGGTGCGGTTATGAATCAGTCTGCTTTTAGTGTGAGAATGGATACTCAATTAAAAAAAGATTTTTCTCTTATTTGTGAAGATTTTGGCATATCTGTTTCAACGGCATTTACATTATTTGCAAAAGCGGTTGTTCGGGAACACCGGATTCCTTTTGAAATAAAAAGCGATTTGCCAAACACTTTAACGATGCGAACAATAGAACTTGCAGAGACCGGAAAAGAATTACACGGCCCTTTTTCATCAATACATGATTTAAGGGAATCGCTCAATGCTTGAGATTGTATACACAACGCAATTTAAAAGGGACTACAAGCTTGCACAAAAGCGAGGGGTTGATGTTGAAGAATTGTTCAAAGTCATTGAAATGCTTCAAAACCAAGAGCCTTTACCTCCGGAGAAAAAAGATCATATCTTACATGGAAATTATAAAGGGTATAGAGAATGCCATGTTCGTCCGGACTTGCTCTTAATTTATAAAATAAAAGATAAAGAATTGGAATTGGTTCTTTTTAGAACCGGAACGCATTCTGACCTGTATTGATGAGAAGGAGAATAAGAATGAAAAAGATAGTATTCGGTGAGCAAAAAATATCTATCGAAGATATAGAATTAATAGCTAAAAAAGAATGTGAAATCGATCTGAATAGAACACCTGAGTTTATGGCAAAGATAAATGCAGGAGCTGATTTTTTGGATAGTATGATTGCCGAACACGGTGCTGTTTACGGCGTAACAACCGGTTACGGCGATTCGTGTACAAAGGTTGTGCCATCCGACAGCTATTACGTGTTGCCGGTAAATCTTTCCCGTTTCCACGGCTGCGGTTTAGGGGAATACTTTGATGCTGAAACCACTCGTGCCATTATAGCGGTGCGGTTAGTGTCGCTCGTGCAAGCCTGTTCGGGTGTGAGCTTCAATCTGGTAGAAGCGTTGTTTAATCTCTTAAAGTATGATATTTTGCCGCGTATTCCGCAGGAGGGAAGCGTCGGGGCAAGCGGCGATTTAACACCGTTGTCTTATATCGTTGCGGCGTTGATCGGTGAACGGGATGTGGTGTTAAACGGTACGGTTATGTCTGCCGCAGATGCGCTGCATACGTGCGGTTTAAAAGCAATTACACTGCGTCCGAAAGAAGCGCTTGCCATTATGAACGGAACTGCTGCAATGACCGGCGTTGCCTGTTTAGCTTTTTGCCGTGCAAAATATCTTGCGGACTTGTCCTGTCGGCTTACCGCAATGGTTTCTATTGCGATGAAAGGCAACGAGTATCATTTTGATCCGCGCTTATTTGCGATGAAGCCGCATCCCGGACAAAGCTATGCAGCGGATTTAGTCCGAAAGAATTTTCCATCGAAGATGCAGGATTCCGTTATCCCTGAAAAAATACAGGATAACTACAGCATACGTTGCGCGCCGCATATTATCGGTGTTTTTTATGACTTTGAACCGACACTCCGCTCATTTATCGAAACGGAGCTGAACAGTGCAAATGATAATCCGCTGGTCTCTCCCGAATATCATTCCGTATTTCACGGCGGCCATTTTTACGGCGGGCACATTGCTTTTGCAATGGATAGTTTAAAAAACATCGTAGCAAATTTTGCAGATTTGGCAGACAGACAGCTTGCACTGTTAGTTGATGAAAAAATGAACAAAGGGTTACCGCCGAATCTTTCCGGCTCCGATTCTTCTTATTCGTATAATCACGGATTAAAAGCGGTGCAGATCGGAGCATCTGCGTGGACTGCCGAAGCGTTGAAAAACACGATGCCCGCAAGCGTATTTTCACGTTCAACGGAATGCCATAATCAGGATAAGGTGAGTATGGGTACGATAGCTGCGCGCGATTGTACGCGCGTCATCGTATTAACAACGCAGGTGCTAAGCGCACTGATGATAGCCTGTTATCAGGCAATTCAGATTCGGAAAAAGAACGGGTTAAGCGCAAGCAAGACGGAAAATATAGAAGACCTACTGGCGCAAATAGCTGAAAAATTCGACTTTTTAGTTGACGACCGTCCGCTGGAAAAAGATTTGCGCACAATAATAGCAGCAATCGATTCAAAATATTGGAAAGTATAAATCTATGGATACTATTTATTTTTCATCCGATTGTTACGTTACCGCTCAGTTTTACGATGTCGATGTTATGCAGGTCGTATATCACGGTAACTATACGAGGTATATGGAAGAAGCCCGCTCTTTATTGCTGGATGCATTAGGCTACGGTTATTTTGATATGCAAGCGGATGGTTTAGTATGGCCGGTTGTAAAACTCGAAATAAAATATATCAAGCCGATTACACTTAAACAGCGTGTCCGGATACATACAAGCTTAATTGAATATGAAAACCGGATCGGTATTTCGTATCTTTTTTATGACGAGCATAATACGCTGTTGTGTAAGGCAAAGACATATCAGATGGCAGTTTCTATCGAAACAAAACAATCCTGTTTTTCAAGCAAAACATTCATTGAGAAGGTTGAAGCACTATGCAAAAAAAATTCAAACGCATAATATATGTCGGTATGATACTTCTGCTTATAGTATCATCTTTGGCGTCTCAAACGATTGATAATTTAGTAACGGTAAAAGGTTCGTACAAACAAAAAAATTACATCGCTAAAACAAAAAAAACGATAGAATCATCGGGAACCTTTGTTTTATCCCGTGAACACGGTATTATATGGTATACGGAAAAGCCGCAAAAATCGGTTACTGTAATGACCGAACAAAAAGTACTACAGGTATTTCCAAACGGTAAAGAAAAAGTACTGGGAAATTCCGGTAACGCTATTTTCAATTCAGTTGCGCTGCTTACCAAATCTCTATTTACCCAAGATACTGCGGTAATAGAAAAATACTTACATGCAACGCAAACCGAAAGCGGTGTGTGGGTCTATACTCCAAAAGACGATACGCTTGCGTCGGTAATAAAAAAGATTGAATTGAAGAATGCCGATAACGGTTACATCGGTTCGGCCGTTATTACGTATGGGAACGGCGATACTACCGAATATGTGCTTTCCGTATCGTCTTTTAATGAGGCTTTAACAACGGATGCAACAACGTACTTTGAAAAATAAAATTCCGCTTCTTTTTTGGATTGCATTACATATCAGTGTTGCAATACTCTTTTTAGTTTTCCCTCACGGAACAATCGAAACAGACCTTATTTCGATTGTTCCGAAAATTTCACAAGACCGTTCGTTTGAAAAACCGCTGAAACATTTTTTCTCTCTTTCATCAAATACTATTAATCTCTTTGTAGAGTCTGAACATTTTGATACTGCAAAAGAAGCGGTTTATCAACTTGAACATAAAATACGAGAATTGTCGAATCAGGTACGGGTACAGTTGGAAGTCGGCGGGGGTGATTATAACGCCTTGCTGGAATTCTTTGACGAACATAAATATGCGCTCTTGTCCGATCATATTGCACGGCAATTATCGTATGGAGGAGCCGCCGAGCTTGCAGAAGAAGCCGTTGCAAATGTGTATTCTCCGTTTTTCATCTCTCCATTTACCAATATAGAAACCGATCCGTTTTTACTTGTGAACGGTAAAGTGGAAGATCTATTGGAAGCGCTCACGGTTAATTTACCGACGTTACAAATGCAGGATAATCTTTTGTATGCGAGTGTTGAAGGTAAAAATAATATCTTTATGACAATAGATTTACCGGTTGAATTTTCCAGTGCGGATGGACGCTTCCAATTTATGCGGCAATTTTTGAATTATGTTGACGAACTGTCCCGCTCATCCGGCGTATCGATTTATTATTCAGGTGTTCCGGTACATAGCTTTTACAGCCAAAAAAGTGCGCAGCTGCAAATCAGCATTATTTCCACAATATCGATTATTGCAACCTTTTTCTTATTTTGGTTTACCTATAAAAGCATCGGCGTTTTTATTGTGTGTATGGGAACACTTGCTCTTTCAACAGGACTTGCCTATTGTATAACATCCATTCTTTTTCCGTCTATTCATATTTTCTCATTTGTGTTCGGTACCAGCGTCATCGGCGTTACCATGGATTATTCTATTCATTATATTACACACTGGTATTTTGAAAACGGTGCAAGAGACGTTATTAAAAAAATATTTGTGAGTTTGTTCTTAGGGCTTTTAACCACCGTCATCAGCTATGTTGCACTTTCTTTTTCGAGTATCGCACTGTTGCGGCAATTATCGCTCTTTTCAATAGTAGGTGTTACCGGCAGTTTTTTAACGGTTGTTATTGTGTTCCCCTTGATCTTTAAAAATCCGCCTAAAAAAAACAACAACAGGGTGTTAACCTTAAGCGAAACATACTTGCGGTCGTATTCATCTGTTTTTGCAAACCGGCGTAAAATGCTTTCTTTTGCCGCTGCAATATTGATATGCGTGTCCGTATGGGGGGTAACAAAGATACGGGCAGATTTTTCAGCTACCGGTTTATACAGTATCCCGGATAATTTAATCGGACAAGAGATAGCCGTCAATGAACGTATGGGGAATATGTCCAACACCGATTTGGTTATTGTTAAGGCGGACAGTGTTGATGCGTTAGCGGAAAAAGAAGAGCTGCTTGCCCCGCTGTTAAAAGATGAGCAGTATCTTGCGTTATCAAAGTTTTTACCGTCGATAAAAAAACAACGGGAAAATATACTACTGGTAAAAAAAGAACTGCTTCCGCTCTTGGAACAGCAGACAGAAGCGCTTGCGCTTGACCGGCAGACCTTTTTAAATATCCGCAAAGATATCGAGCAATCAGAGGAACACCTTGTCGGGATAGAACAATTAGCGCAATTCTCCGCACTGTCAAGTTTGCAAAAGTTGATTTTAAAAAATGACGACTCCTATTTTTCAGTTATTATTTTACAAAAAGGACTGAATGCTCAAATAAAAAACAGTATAGAAGCTGCTGACTTTGGAATTAAAGTGTTTTCTGTTCTTCCTGCGATAAACGCAGCATTGAATAAAACCGCATACGAAGCAATGCTGTTTAATGTTGGCGCCTATTTGCTTATCTTTTTTGTTATTTTTATGTTCTTGTATAAAAAACAGGCGCTCGTCATTATTGCAATACAAATGGCTTGTCTGCTTCTCAATTTGGGGATACACGGTTTGTTCGGCATTCCGGTAAATATTTTTTCTATTCTGGCGCTCATTTTGTCGTTAGGTATCTCAATGGACTTTTTTATTTTCTTCTCACATAACGCAGAAATAAAAGGTATTACATTTATTGCCGTCTTTCTTTCTATGCTGACAACCATTTTATCATTCGGAACACTTTCGTTCAGCAGCTTTATTCCGGTTCGTTCGTTTGCTCTTTCTCTTTTTATCGGTATTGTGTGCGCTTTCGTGTTTGCGCCCATCGTTATGCTCTTTGGGCGGGATAAGCAAAAATCCGTTCTGCAGTAATACGGGTATGCGTTTCTGTTGGCTCATGCCACTCAAATTCAATATTTGTATCCTGCCCTGCGATGATAATGCTGACCACAAAATGCTCCGTTTGTTCTTCCGATGCCTTTGTGAGATAAAAAGAAAAGATGCTGTGTGGGTAGGCTGTATTATCCGCAGCAGTATCTTTTACCGCAGTCCCCTCCGGCAGATTAATGTGTACGGAATCTTTTATCGAAAAAACACTGCCGTCATGTAATTTTATATCGGCCTCTTTTATTGTCCATAATAAGAAAAAATCTTTTTCGATTGCCGTTGACTGTGTAAGCTGATCTTGTTCCGTTGCTGTAAACGCATATTCTGCAATTGCTTGAAAGTGTTTGGGGCGGCATTGTTCAATATCAACGGCAATATTTTTTTCCGCCATCACGGTGATACAATACTTTTTCGTATGCGAGCCGCTAAAAAAAAGCGTCTCCGTGTGCGCAAAAAACGGGCGCCCGTTTTTTGTCCTTAGAATAGTATAGTCGGGCTGTTCATTAAAATAACGTTTTTTCATCTTCAAAGCGGTCTGCTCAATGATACTGTACTGCAGAGCAGCGGAATCGCTAAAACCGTATTTACTCACGTAAAAATCTAACCGAAAGGATTGCGGTTACTCAAGTAAAAATCTAACCGTAGCACTCTATGTCCAAGGTTGAGCCATAGAGATAAGTTTACTTTGCAAGCTTTGCGTTGTTTCAAGCAGCTGTTGTAAATCCAAGTTGTTCTTCCTGCGGCACAGCTCAGCTTTTACCGCCTCGCTTACATCAGAGCTTTCCATCAGCCTGCAATACGGAGTCTTTGCCGTATCATATTTTTTTATGACCTTTGCGTCTATCCGTTTTTTTGAAATAATTTTCATCGAAGGAAAAAAGAAATTGACGAGCTTATTATACTGCTGATAAAGGTCAGCCATAACCGCTCGCGCAGCTTCTCCCTCAAAGCGATAGTAACCGACAATGTGCCTTACGACACTATCATTTTTCTGTTCAACAAAACAATTATCATTCTTTTTATACGATCGGCTCCGAGTGAAGATAATCTCATTACTTTTACACCATTGCAACAGCTGTGTATTTTTGAACTCACTTCCGTTGTCGCTATCAATACCTTTCATCTGAAACGGGAGCTTCTCTTTCACATCTTCTATTGCTTCTTTTACCCAACGATGAGCTTTGTTTAAAAGGGCTCTATTTTCCGTCCAGCCTGAATGAACATCGGTAAGGGTAAGCGTGCAAATATACTGTCCTTGGGTACTTATGCCGCAGTTGGCAACGGTGTCAACCTCAAAAAAACCCGGCTTCCGTTCATCCCAATCGAAAAAGGTACGGATGGGGATGAGCTTATTAAGATTCTTTACAGGTCGTGTTGTTGAAATACCGCGGATGGAATGTTTTGGGATTTCCGGTTTAAGAATCCTGCCGACTGTCGCGCTTGATATGCGGGCGAGTTTTGCTTTCAGTTTTTCATCATAGCTGAACTTTTGAGCAAAGTAATCGATATTATCCCGAATGAACGGCACGAGCCGTTTTGCACACAGATACATCGAAAAAATCCACAGCCGGATGACTTCTTGTTGTACGTCTTGACCGTAGTATTTTTCATAGTTCCGCTTTTTACGTGTCTTTGTAATAACCTGTACGCTCTGTCTTGCGACATTGTTAAAGTGCGTGAGTTTTACGTATGCACTGTTTTTCAGAACGTGAATGGCATACTTTCGATTGTAACCGGTTGTTGCGATGAACTCATCGAGGATTTTCGTCTTTTGTTTCTTTGCTGCCGTACAATACCGTTTTGCCGTTTCTTCGCTCAATTTCTTTTTTGTTTTCATGTCTAACCCCATTGTGCCCTTCCTTTGGGCTTCTATTTTGGGTTAGATTTTTACGTGATGCACCGCTTCTTTTTCGGTTAGATTTAACGTGATTCAATGCGAAAACTTGACAAGGCCTCTATTTCTATGTACACTTTCACTATGAAATTATATGCCGGCAGATCGGAAAAGGCAAGCGCAGCGTATGCAGTCGATCTTACTTGATGTAGGACTTATCAATTGTATCGGCCGCACGAAAGCAGATTTTTACAATGCCTATTTTGCTGAGCAAAAATCCGGTTTGCGGTCATGTTCAAAACTTGATTCGGTCTTTTCTTTAGGTCTCGTTCCCACCGATTGGTATATACACGAAATATTACCTCATCCGTATAATAATCGTATCAATAAACTTGCATTGTGTGCATGCCGCCAGATTGAACCGTTGGTATATCAGGCAAAACAAAAATACGGAGCGGATCGTATCGGTATTGTCGTCGGTACAACTGATAACGGCAGCGAAGAAACAAATGCTTTTCTTTCGGGAGCGATGAGGGCTTCCGGTGAACATGATGCAGAAAAAACAGTCGGTACTTCCGGAGAAGTGGACAACAATCCATATCTGCTGGATATGCAGTGCCTCGGGCTGTGTGCAGAGTATCTTTCGCATTTCTTCGGTGTGAGCGGTTTTAGCAGTACTATTTCCACCGCCTGTACTTCAAGCGCACATGCGATAAGCCGCGCTGATGAGCTTTTAAAAAGCGATATATGCGATGTGGTTATTGCAGGCGGGGTTGATATCGTTAGCGATGTAGTGCTTGGAGGATTTTCTTCACTTGAAGCGGTAGATACACATACGACGATACCTTTCTCAAAGAATCGCCGTGGTATCAATTTAGGTGAAGGCGCCGCTTTCTTCGTAATGGCAAAAGAAAATTTTACCGATGCAAAAGATACTATCTTTTTAAAAGGCGCTTCTGATAATGCCGATGCCTTTCACATGACAAGCCCCGATGTTTCGGGAACGGCAGCAGCGGCATGCATACAAACCGCTTTACAGCGAGCTCACCTTTCCGTTTCCGATATCGACTATATCAATTTACATGGAACCGGCACCAACTTAAACGATAGGATGGAATCCTGCGCCGTCAATTTGATTGAAGCAAGCGCCATTCCTTGCAGTTCATCAAAAACCGCACTCGGTCATACGCTTGGAGCTGCCGGAGCGATGGAACTGGCTGTTTGTTATTTAGCGCTTTCGGAACTTAATCAACAACGGATTCTGCCGCCTCATTTTTACGACGGTATATATGATTCTGATTTACCTGCTATTCGATTGATAACCGGCAAAACTGTCGCTGAACGATTAAACACCGTTATGAGTTTTTCGTTTGCATTCGGTGGGAACAATGCCTGCCTTATCGTAGGACGCCGCTAATTTTGGGGCAATATGCAAAACGTTTTTAAAGGGAAAAGATATGGAATGCTATCTTAAAAAAAATAATTTAGGTACTCTCGAAGATTATATAAAGCATACGAAAGATTGGTCGGTGCTTGATGGTGTACTTTCATTTGATTTTGATAACAAAGAGATAACGTGTTTTGCAAATATCGATGCTGAATCCGTTTTTTATGAGAGCGAATATGACGGCATATATTCGTATACGGGATTTGAATTTATTGCACAGGCTTGCGGCGTTTACTACGGACTTGAATCTCGTTTAGTTTATAACAGACCGCCCAAATTCGGTTTTATTTTACGGGTCAACAATCTTGAATGTACCGAGATGCTTATTCCCTCAGGAAAAACCGCAATCGTTTCCGTAAAGGAAAGTCTTCGGGACGGTGTTTTTGCTTATTTTGACGGACAAATATCCGTTGATGACCGGCTGATTGTAAAGGCAACGCTTATGCTGATGGAAGCGGATTCTGCGCAGAATAATAATTTCAGCGCTCTTTAATAAGCGGAGGAAAATATGGAGAAAAAAGAGAAACGGATATTGATTACAGGAGCCTCACGCGGGATCGGGAACGCTATTGCTCGTACGCTGATAGAGGAAGGATATTCAGTTGCAGCGTGTTATCACACATCACAATCTTTTATTGAACCTTTGCAAAAGCTTGCCGATGCAAAAGGTGTCAGCCTGCATCTGCTGCAATTTGATGTGACGAATAGAGGAGCTGCCCGTTGTGCTCTCGAAGAAGATATAGCAGCGCATGGTGCATATTACGGGGTTGTGTGTAATGCCGGTATTACAAAAGACACTCCCTTTCCCGCAATGAGCGCCGATGATTGGGATTCCGTGTTGCGGACAAATCTTGATAGTTTTTATAATATTATCCATCCGGTTGTTATGCCGATGATTCAAGCGCGAAAGCCGGGACGTATAATAGTTATTACCTCCATTTCGGGTGTAACAGGAAATCGTGGACAAACTAATTACAGCGCATCAAAAGCTGGTTTAATCGGCGCTGCAAAGTCTTTAGCGATAGAATTGGGCAAACGAAATATAACCGTAAATTGCATCGCACCGGGGGTTATTGAAACGGATATGGTCAGCCAAGAAATTATCGACTATGTAAAACCGATGATTGCGCTGAAGCGGATCGGAAGACCGGAAGAGGTTGCGGCTGCAGTGTCTTTCTTTCTTTCGGAGCATGCATCTTATATTACAAAACAAGTACTTTGTGTAGACGGTGGGATGGTATGAAAAAGAGAGTTGTTATAACGGGAACAGGGATAATATCCCCGATAGGTGAAGATTGGACTACGGTATATGCGGCGTTAAAGGCAAAACAAAATGCCGTTAGGGTGATGGATGAATGGGTTACAAATTCTAAAATAAGATCGAAACTTGCAGCGCCTGCAATTTTTACGGATCCGGGCTTTCCGCGAAAAACAATGAGGGGAATGGGACGGGTTGCACTTTTAGCGGTTACGGCGGCACATCGTGCTGTTTCTCAGGCAGGTTTATTAGATAATCCGATTCTGTCCGGCGGACAGTCAGGTGTTGCCTGCGGTGTTTCATCGGGTAGCTACAAAGCTATTAAAGAATTGATTTCCATTATGCAACCCGATGGACCGAATTTGCTGGATGCTACTACCTACGTGCGGTACATGCCGCAATCTGCAGCAGTGAATATTTCTCTTTTCTTTTCTCTTAAAGGGCGGCTTGTTACAACCGATGTTGCCTGTGCCGCCGGATCGTTGGCAATCGGTAGTGCGTATGAACTCATTGCAGCAGGAAAACAAACGGTAATGCTTGCTGCTGGTTCCGATGAACTTTCTCCCTTTAACACCGCTATTTTTGATACGCTTTTTGCAACAAGCTTGAAAAACGATACGCCGAAGGCGACGCCTGCACCTTTTGATAAAAATCGTGATGGGTTGGTAATCGGCGAAGGCGCAGGTTGTCTTGTACTGGAAGAGTATGAGCATGCAAAAGCACGCGGCGCCGAGATTTTAGCGGAGCTTGTAGGTTTTGCACAAAACTGCGACGGGCGACATATCACGCAGCCGAACCGCATCATGATGGAAGCAGTAATGAGGAATGCCATTGAAGATGCAGGGATCCATCCGGAACAAATCGGCTATATTGATGCTCACGGAACGGCAACGGATGTCGGTGATGTTGAAGAAACGAATGCTGTCTATTCGCTTTTTAAAAGACCCGTTCCGATCAGCAGCCAAAAATCATACACGGGGCATACACTTGGTGCATGCGGTGTGCTTGAATCATTCTTTGCGATTAATATGATGAAAGAAAAGTGGTTTGCACCGAATCTCAATCTTACGGAAGTTGATGAGCGACTGCCCGATCTGCATTATATCACAGGGAACGGTCTGCATTTGGATACGGAATATGTAATGAGTAATAATTTTGCTTTCGGCGGCGTTAATACGTCACTTATTTTTAAACGCTATGTCTCATAATAAACTATCAGTAAAAGATTTTTATGACAACCTTGCTGCGGATTATGATGCAGAACAGGATGCGCCGAATTTCCGTTTTGTTAGAGAACCTGAAAAAAAACTGATACAGGATTTCTTTGACAAAGAAGATTTTTCCGGAGCATCTATTCTCGAAATCGGTGCGGGAACGGGTAGATTTTCTCTTTTATTTGCCGCAGCTTGCCGTTCGTATACGGTTGTCGATCTTTCTCCTGCGATGCTGCAGCAGCTAATTCAAAAAGCGGAACGAGAACACATCACCAATATTACGACTATTGAAGGTGATTTTTTGCAAGCGCCTGTTTCCGGTAGCTTTGATTATATTGTCAGCTTTACCGCGATTGAATATATTTTGGACAAAAAAGCATTGTTTCGTAAAATGGCGCAGTTATTAAAACCGGGCGGCAAGCTCTTCATTACAACAACGCATAAAACATTCATCAGATTTTGGGGATGTTTTGGAAATTATTTCCGTCAGCATATCTTTATGAACATGTATTCAAAAAGAGAAGTAAAAAAACTTTTACGAAATAACGGACTTACGCCTTTGCTGATTGAAGATCATGTTTTAAAGCGTTTCCCCTTTAAAGGAATATTACTGGTCATCCATGCTCAAAAAAATTAAACGTATTCTGCACGAAAAAAAAGAGCCGTTACTCGCCTTTGCGCAGGAATTTAAGGATGTAGAGCACAATTATAAAGATTTAAGTCCGAGATTTCTTTTCGGCTTATTCTTGATTTTTATCAGTTTTGTGATAGGGTGGGGCGGTCCGATTGTTGCGCTGTGGTATGGTATTACGCACAGCACAATTGCAGTTCCCGCTCTTGTCGGAACACTCGCTTATGGGTTGGGGTGGGTGCTAACGCCAATCGGGCTTGCCATTACTGCAAAAGATAATATTTATTATCTGCGTTATTTTACCTCAAAATTTATCCTGCGTTTATACAATCCGCTCGACTTCCCTTCCGTGATGGAAATACTGACACCGGTGTTTATTGCCGTGCTTATTGTTTTGTGGATTATTTTTAAGTGGTCGGCGCCGTTTCAGCTCAGCCTTGTTATCCTTGTGTGTATTCACCAAATACTGCTCGTTATTTCGTTACTCGTTCCAAATATCCAATTGTTAAGCAGAACTGCGCGCGGAAAAGATCTGGAGGTTCTAAAAGAACTCTACCCCGATGATGATCTTGCTCGGCTGATTTCATATTGGCAAAGCTGCCGCTTTATCTTCCGCTTTGATGACGGAGTTGACCCTGACCTTACTCCTGACATTCTTCGCATATTGGAGCGGGAAGGTGTATATGCAGTGTTTGCCATAACAGGCAGGCATGCCGAGCAATACCCCGATCTGGTACGCGAAGTTGCTGCACGCGGGCACCTTATCGTAAATCACAGCTACAGCCATCCCAATTTATTTTCGTTATTAACGGAAAAAAGACTGCGGGAAGAGATGGTAAAAACAAATCATATTTTACAAAATATTACCGGAAAACAACCGTATCTTTTTGCACCGCCTATCGGACACAGCAATATTTTTTTACGGAAAACCCTCCATTTGCAAAAAATGACTGCGTTAGGGTGGGATGTAAATTCACATGACGTGCTGCGCTTATCCGAATCAAAAAAACAGCGCTTTCTTGATTCTCTTTTAACCGCTCCAAAACCGGCTATTCTGTTGTTCCACGACGGTCTCTATGCTCCCGGCACTCCCCATAAAGCACAGACGTTGGAACTATTGGAAAAAGTATTCGCGCTGTTGCACAAGTTCTAAAAAAGATTGACTGTTTTTGATATTCAAGATAATTAATTAATCGAAAATCAATACTATTTTTTGGAGGTAACCAATAATGATCTATGATTATTCAGTGCAAGATGCACAAGGGAATGATGTCCCACTCAACCGATACAAGGGTAAAGTACTGCTTGTTGTAAATACGGCAACGGACTGCGGATTTACACCGCAGTATAAAGAACTGGAAGAAATATATAAAAAATACCACGCCAATGGTTTTGAAATAATCGATGTGCCGTGTAATCAATTTGGAGAACAGGCTCCCGGCACCGATGCGGAAATTCACCAATTCTGCACACTTCGTTATCACACAACATTTCCTCAAATGAAAAAATCGGATGTAAACGGTGAACATGCGTTGCCGCTTTTTACCTATCTAAAATCACAGAAGAAATTTGAAGGTTTCGGCGAAGGGAAGATGGCGGAAATGCTGAGTGATTTTATTCAAAAGATCGACAGCGATTATAAAAACAATCCCGAAATCAAATGGAATTTTACCAAGTTCGTTATTGCCCGGGACGGTACGGTCGTTGCCCGCTTTGAACCGCCTGCCCCTATGTCCGATGTTGCAGCATGTGTGGACAAGTGTGTGGTGGGGTAAGTAGATAACTTTTGAAAATATGCATATCGTTACACAAAAATAAATGTTGGATGTTATCATAGATACGACTTCGCTTTATTTTTGTTTGTGCTTTGTATTCGGCACCACTATTTGCAAAAGACTGAGTGAAAAGTTGTTTTTGTTTATGCAGCGGTGCCGAACTTATACAGTTTTTTAGCCCCCCCCTCTATTCTACCGGCGGGAGTAATCGTGCTTGCACAATTTTGACGTCTTTATTTTTCTTTGCAATATTCAAAACCGCTTCTTCAAGTTTACGTTTTTTCGCCGCTTTTTCGGAAGCAAAAAGTTCCAGCTGACTGTTATCGCTGCCTACATCCACCCCAATCCCGATAAGCCGGACGGACAGTGCCGTATCGAATCGGGAAAAAAACAATTGCTTCGCCCGCTCGTATAAATCCGCAGAATCGTTAATCAACGCCCCGCTCTGCTGTGCCGAAATGGTGGTAAAATCCGTATACCGTATTTTAATATGTACGGTGCGGCTTTGAATACGCTCATCAAGAATACGGCACATCAGTTCGGCGCTCAGCTGAAACAACACATCGGAGATTTCGTCTCTTTCATGCAGATCGATTTCAAACGTGCGTTCCGTGCTAATAGAATGACTTTTCCGCTCTTCGTTAAAAACATGCGCCATATCTCCGCGGACGGCTTGATATAAAAACGTACCGGCGGCATTCCCGATAATCAGTTGTAAAACGGATTCCTGCTGTTTGAGAATTTCGGCAATAGTCGTCAAACCTGCCTCCGCAAGTCTCGCACGAGTTTTGCCGCCGATTCCCCATACATCGCTTAAACGCAGCGACTGCATAAACGCCGCTTCCCCGCCCGGAGGCACAACCAACAAACCGTCCGGTTTCGATTGCCCCGACGCAATCTTTGCAATGTACTTATTGGAAGCCGCTCCTACGGAGACCCGCAAACAGGTTTGCTTAAAGACAGTATCTTTTAAAAGGCGTGCAGCAGTTATTGTATCGCCGAATATTTTTTCCGTACCACTCATATCAAGAAAGGCTTCATCGACGGAAAGCTGCTGTATATCGGGACTGAAGTTTTTAAAAATTTCCATAATCTCTTTTGATTTTTCATAGTAACGCTGCATTCGTGTTTTTATAAAGATTCCCTGCGGACATAATGTATGCGCACGGGCTATCGGCATCGCAGAATGGACACCGAATTTCCGTGCTTCATACGAAGCAGTCGAGACAACTCCTCGCTTACCAAGTCCGCCGACAATAACGGGCTTTCCGCGATATGCCGGATTATCAAGCTGTTCTACCGAGGCAAAAAAAGCATCTAAATCAACATGAAAAAATACCGGATTATGAATCATTTTCAGTTAACCTTAACATTGCATAACTATTATATCATAACTTTGAGAAAATCCAGCCGTCGGCATTCAGAATATTGAAGAACACCAAGATAGAATGATACATGGTTCTATGCTACAATGATAGAGATGAAACAAACCAACATTCCGCAGCAAACGCATTTTATCGGGGTTCTCCTCCCAGAGGATATAACCCTTACTCTTGAAGATTGCCGCCGTTATATGAACGAGGTTTACGGCTGCAAGTCAGGGCATGGCACTCCCATCCATGTTACACTCGTCCCTCCGTTCAGATTGCAAGAAGAATATTCAACAGCTGATTTAATCAGCGCGATTGAAAAAGAAGTCTTGCCCAAAGGCTTAGGTTTTACTGCTCATATTGATAACTTTGATGCGTTTGGAGATAGAACACTTTTCGCAAACGTCGTTGCAGGTGATGCGTGGACAACGCTCCGTGATAAAACGCTACAAGCAATTTTGAATGCCTGTCCAGGCTGTACTAAAAAAGACAAAAAGCCTTTCCAGCCTCACGCAACTGTTGCAAATCGGGATATTCCTGTAGGCATAATGACGAAAGCGCTTCAGGTTATGAACGAACTAAACCTTGCGGAAGACTTTCCTGTTGATAACATCACGATTTTTGAGCGGAAAGGCAATAGGTGGGAAGCGGGGGTTACTCTGGCAATTCCCGTGTATTGACTTTAGAATTCAGGGTAAACGCATCAGGTCGGTTTTTTTAGTCTCCCCGCGGAAAAATTGATACTATTCGACCAGAACGGCCAAGGATGGCAGTAGTTCCATAAAGCAGCGATGTTTTGTGCGCGCACAAAACTCGCCTTCAACTGTTGTACACGGATGTACAACAGTTGAAGATGGTTCAAATGGTCTCACAGTCTCAATTTTTCCGCGATTTATATCTACTCTACCTGATGCGTTTACACATTTGCTGGAAAAATGTGCGAAATTTTAAGCAAAATTTCGCACAGAGGAAGGAAGGCAACCGCTAAAAATATTTGTAATGCGGTTGCCCTGCTTTAGAATTTTCCTATGCCGGTTGGCAGGATTGGGAAGATTTCTTAAAATAATTTATTGTTTCGGATTTATATACATGCAGAAGAGGAGCTATTTTAAATGAAAAACGCTGTTATATATGTACATGGAAAAGGCGGTTCCATAGACGAAGCAAACCATTATAAAAAACTTTTTAATGACGATTATGAAATTATAGGCTTCGATTATAAAGCGGAATTACCATGGCAGGCTAAAGAAGAATTTCAAAACTATTTTGATTTTATCGCTCCAAAGTACGGTGAAATTTTATTAATCGCAAACAGTATAGGAGCTTATTTTTCTCTGATTTCTTTATCGGAAAAGCCAATCACAAAAGCCCTGTTTATTTCGCCCATTGTCGATATGGAAAATCTAATCTTAACTATGATGAAAAAGGCAAAGGTATCCGAGGAAGAACTGAGGGCAAAAAAGATAATCAGTACTTCTTTCGGCGAACCCTTATCGTGGGAATATCTTTCTTTTGTCAGGAACAATCCTATAACATGGAACATTCCTACCGGCATTCTTTACGGTAAAAAAGACGATATGACTTCTTTGGAAACAATGACGAATTTTGCACATATAATAAACGCGAGCTTAACGGTTTTTGATAGGGGCGAACACTGGTTTCATACGGAAGAGCAAATGAATTTTTTAGATACGTGGGTTAAAAGATTCATTCAGTAGATCAAAATCATATCAAGCTTACCTCGCGTAGTTCGCTAACTGCGTTTTGGTCAAGGTGCAGTTTTCCGGCTCATGCAAAAAAGCTTGTTTGTTTTTTCTTTGCGTGACCGGCATAGTTTTCAGTAAAATTACATTGCGCAGATTCAAGCAGTTTGATAAAAGGTGAAACAGATACCAACAATGGTTCCGGCAGCATTTTTACTTGTTTAATAACTGTTTCGTAGGACATTGGGGGCTCCTGTGTAATTCATAGCATCGATAACCGTTTACCTTAATGATGCAATTCCGTAATCACCGATTTGTAAGGGAATAGGAGGTATTGAATCCAAGTCATTGGGATAGCAATAATTAGGTGTTACGGGATTGGTCGAAATAAGTTTTTTTAGTTCATCAATTGAGCTTACTCCAAATAACGGGAGTATTTTCTCACAATATTCTTTTGAGGACAATCTGACCCATAGGCTCTCAGAATTATTTGCATAGATATACGATAAAGCAAACCAATGCTTTTCATGGTAGGTTTGGTTTAATGCAAAAGACATTTGGGTGAGAAATATATCCGTTTCTGTAAAAGATTTTTTTGTTATGATAGGTTCTTTAATTCTGGCAACCATTATATCAGCAATTTTTGAGACCAATTTTTCTTTATATCGATAAGAATTATCGACCATTGTTGGATAACATCTAAATCTTACAAAAGAGCATGGTGCTATATTGCTCGATGATGAGATTTTTCTTTGCAAATAATACGTATGTGTTAATATATCGTGAATTAACGAATATTTTTCATAATGTCTTAGATATGCAATCGTGCATACAAATAATTCCCAGATAAATATTGTGTAATTATCAAAATAATAGTCAGACCAAGAATAAACATTTTTATCAACCAGCATTAATTCGTTATATGCTGTTTCAAAGAAATTATAGATAAAGGATACAATATCTTTTTCAGATGAAATAACTTCTTGCAAGAAATCCAAATAAATATCACGCAATGGCTTCATAGCATCTATTTTTGAAACAATCTCAGAAGCTATAAAATCTCTATCAGAGTTTGCAGTATCAATTTTAAATTCCTTTGCTTTTGATGCAAAATTTTTGGGGAAATCAGAAATCGCGACGTTTTTTCTCAAATCATTATTTGAAGTCTTTAAAACAGCAATTCCACTTTGCAGCGAAAATAGGTCTACCGAATTATTTTTTAAGTATTCAGGCCTTGATCCAAGTTTCGGCTTTGATATAAGTGGTTCATTATAAATATGCCGTATAAGTTTTTCATATTCATTTTCATAGTTATTTTCATCCGAAAAATCAAAGTAAATTCTCGATTTTATATAAACAGGCACAGTAGGACTTGCATCTTCATTTTTTTCTAAAATAAGCGGTAAAAACTTCTCTTGTTTAAACTTCCCGTATAATTCTGCTGATATAATTACGGTTTCATCACCGACCTCTCCAGTTCTATCATTGGCTTTTTCGGCGTATGTTTTATCACATACAATTAAAACAAAATCAATTGTATTATCTGTAACCATAGATTCCATAAATTTATATTTATCATTTCCGGGCTTCAAATTCCAAAAATCGACTATCGTATCAATTCCAGCATTTACCAATCTTTGCGCAAATTCTACCACCCAGTCTTGCACAGTCCAAGAGTATGATATAAATACTTTAGGATGAATTTCTGCAGACATAGCTATTTCTCCTTAATTTGTCCTGTTATTATGTTTTAAATCTCCAATTTGATTAATTGCAATTTTTACTACTTGAACACATAATTTTGCAGTATCAATATTTGGTGAAAATTTTTCATGCAACTGCTGATATGGATGGATATAATTTCTAAAATTTTGTAGCACGTGGCTGAATTTCTGTACATCTAAATCAATGTAGCCAAGTTCTTTAGCAACATCAACATAATCTTTTAACGTCCATTTATTTATCTGCTTATCCAAAATGGCAACCCGCTGTAGTAAGAACTACTTATCAGAATCGGAAAGTACACTGTTCAGCTGTCGCTGTGCAGTAATCATCTGGTCAACAAGTTTTAGTTTTCTTATTCGATACTAAAATTTAATACAATTTCTGCTATTTCTTATAAGTTGAATCATGTATCAGTATCACTAAATAATTTCCCTTGCATATTATCCAGTTTTTCTTTTTCACGTTTCTTCTTTCCACTTGGCATTTCCGTAACAATGTCTCCAATTCTATGATCAAAAACCTTATGAATTTTGTATTGCGAATTATAAACTTCTCCCATATCATCAAGTTTCTTACAAATTTCAATCTGGCAGTTTAATTCAGTACCATTTTGAAATGATATACCATCATCCACTACAGAGCGTTTAAACTCTTTATCTGCCATTGCAAACTCATGTATCTGATTTTCTCGACGATAAATACCACGCCATGAATATCGCCCCTTTTTCAATACGGGTGAAATGATTTCAATTACTGCTTTATCATCAAATTCTGATTCTAAATCATCTGTTAATAAAAAATAGCTTTCAAAATCACTTCTAGGAATTGCGACCAATACTTTACATTTTTTTGCATCTTTATCTATGGCAGAAACTTCTAATGTTTTTATTTTCTTTTCCTTCATTAGATTCTTAAAGAAATTTGATTTTTGCTTCTTAATTTTATGACTTGAATATAATTTTTCTAAATAAATTTCCATCTTTTGAGGCAAAGGGATTCCTTCGTTTTCTAATTCTTTCGCTTTATTAATTATATCAAGTTGAGCTAATATTTTCTCGTCTTTTGTTTTCCGTGGGAAGATATATATAAAAATGCTTAGGAAAATTCCTGCCCAAGCCGTAATAGCTATACCATTTTCTGACAACAAGAAATTATAAATTTCTCTTATACTGCCTTCTTTTTTAGCTTCGGCTTCTACATCAACATGAATACCTAATTCTGCGGACAATGTTTTTATAATCCTAAGAAACTCCTTTTCACAAGCATTCCTTATATAAGCGTTTAAAGCATGAGTATCGTCATCATTTCCAAATGAATAGTGAAATTCTAGTTTATCGCCGTTTTCTATTACTGAAAAAATATTTTCTGAATTATTCATCCCTACTCCCCCTCCACAATCTTCACCTCATCCGCCGTCAACCCATACAGCCCATATACAACAGTATTTATCTGCTTATCCAAAATGTCAACCCTCTGCTGCAAGAATTTCTTATCAGAATCGGATATTGCACTGTTCAGCTGTCCCTGTGCAGTAATCATAGTTTTGCAAGCCGTGTAAGCATTTCGGTGTGTTCTGTATTCAATTCCGGTAGAGGGAAAGGATCAAGATATTTTGTTTTAAATTGGAAATACCCCCCACGTAGTGAAGTACCTGTCTTTTGTAGAAAATACCATGTTACCTTTGAGGTCAATATTGCAAGATAAGCATAATATCTATCCTCATTGCTATCATTAAGAATTAAGCCATACGAAGTATCGTTGTACTAATATTTACCTTCTGAATCAAAACACATTGAAGTTCCAAAGCAAATATCGGGTGTCAGTATTTTTTTACTGGACAATATATGCATATTTCTTGCATTCCATAAAGCGTACCAGATCGGATACTTCATAGAGGCAGTTCCTCGTTTTGAAAGACGTGCTTTTATTGATTTGAAATATTCATAGCATTTTGGAAAATTCGTTTTCATTTCATTTTCTGTATAGAAAATAGTTTTCCCATTCGCACTATGATAAGGATAAATCATATACTCCTTTTTATTTATAAAGCTATATCTATTAATAGTTTTACCCGTAAGAATAGGCATGCAAACACTTTTCTCGATTTGAATATATGTTTCAGTTATAGAATTATAACCAGTAATATATTGCTCGTCTAATCTACAATCGGAGAGATAAAATGCTTTATTATCACCGCTTACAATTCCTTGAAATATACCATGAAAAATATCCTTAACGGTGAACTTTTGCAATCTCAGTTTATCGATAAGGCAGGGATTCCGCATTATAACGAGAGCAATACTCTATCGAGGCAATCTTCTCGTTTGTTGCATAGGTGTTGCTTATGGAGAAGCGGCATTTTTTTTGCTTTTATGATATCCGAAAAGTCAACCTGTTTGAGTATATTCAAGACAATTTTTCGTAAGACGCTTAAGTTTGCTGCCGCATTGTCTTTCCGCACAAGACAATAATCCTCATTGAGAATTGCATCGAGAACCCAATGCAGGTTATTTTCTATCCCCCAATGAACCCTCATCGCAAATGCTGCCTTGTGCACATCTGTCAGTGAGGTCAAAAAATATCTTTGTTCAACGGATTTCTTCCCAGTCTTCTTTACCGTTCTTTCGCACACGAGCATTCCAACGCCATTGAGATTCTTCCATTCATCTTTTTCTGAAAGCCAATCAATATTCCCGCAAAGATAACAGGTGCGTTTTTCAATTCGTCCGTGTCCAATTTCAAGGCTATATTCTCCTCGCTGAATATTGTAATACTGACAATAAGCGTCATCACAAGGGTGCTCAAAAAACTCTTTTACATCCCGATGGATCGATTGCTGATTTCCTTTCAGAGAAATGACATACTCCGCTTCCTTTTCTGCTATTTTCTCAACGATTTTTTTCTGGCAACCCATCGCATCTATAGTAATAATCATCCCTTTTAAGTCTAACAGATCCAGAAGTTCAGGAATGGCGGTGATTTCATTTGATTTTTCTTCTGTTTTCACCTGCCCGAAGCACACACCTAGGGAGTGCGCCCAAGCCGAAACAACATGAGCAGCTTTATGAGCCTTTTTATCTTCGCCTGTCGGTGCATATTCAGAGCGCCGGATAGTTTTTCCGTCAATCGCTAATACTTCATTTTCTGCAATATGCTTGCCGAATACTTCCCGCGCATATTCTATGAATACTTTTTCAAGCTGCTTTGCATCAATCCTTGCAAGCACTCGCAGAATCGTATCGCTGCTGGGGATGCCATTTTCCAGTTTCAGATATTTTTTGAGGGTTTGTTCGCTTAATGTTGCATAAAATTGTATTTGTTCTATGCTTTTATACCCGCACAATACTCCCACAAACACGAGCATCAGTATATCGACGAGATTGTGTTTCTTGCATCTTTCGATCCTTTCGTCTTTAATGTTTTCAAATGATTCTTGTAATGTCATTGTTCCACCCCAAGAACATTTTACCATCTTTTATACCGTGTGAGCTACTGTTTTTTTGACACTATTTATAATGCGGAATCCCTGATCGATAAGGGCATTATCAACTGAAGATGCTAACTGCCAAGGGGCACTGTCTTTCAAGACATCAAACGGTAAAACATCAAAATGTAATTCTTCAGCTATCTTTTCAGGTTTAGTCTTAATAAATCTAAATGTATCATTATTATGTGAAAGCTCAATAATACAGGTATACACAGAAGCAGCATTAAACACGAGATGCGATTCAAAGTGAACAATGCTCTTTAAAGCACGATTATCATAAATAAATTGTCTTATTCCGGTTCCAAAATCACTATTGATAAATTTATGAGGAAGAATAAAAGACTGTATACCATCTTTATTCAACAAATTAAATCCTTTTTCAATGAAAAGAATGTAAAAATCAAATCGCCCCGTTGCTGCCTTATATTCCTTTTCGTAGAATTTTGCTTCCTCTTCATAATTTTCACGAAGTCCCTGCACTCTCAAATACGGTGGATTCCCAATCACGCAATCAAAACCACCGTCTGCAAATATGCCCGGGAACTGAGCATCCCAGTCAAAGGCGTTCACCTTGCGTTGTTCCTCGATGCCGAACAGTGTTAAATCCTTACCCGTGTAGTAATCCGTTCCGATAAGGCTGTTCCCGCATTTAATATTGTGTGACATATCCGGTAAAATTTTTTTGTGTTTCTGTATTTCGCTCGGTTTGAATAGTGTAGACTGCCCTCCTGGAGAAAGAGCCTTACCTTCATTTTCCAAGAGCTTCAAAAATAGCGAAAGCTTTGTTACCTCCACCGCCTGTGCGTCGATATCCACACCGTAGATATTGTTTAATAAAATACGTTTTTTCTCTTCAATGCTCAGCTTATACCCTTTGTTACGACGCAAAGCGTCGGGGTATTAAACTCTCCGCACGAATAACCTCCTGCCGGTCATGCCGCGCTCCTTTCTCGTTTTTGACATCCTTATCAATTCGGCAACGAAGAAATTTTCAAATTTCGAGGCTGCTGAATTGTTATGCTTTTACAACGCAGTGAAAAAGCATAATTAATTTTGCGATGTTTTACGTAAGTAAAACTCGACGTTTAACTTCGGATGCGCTATATTAGCAGCCGAAGTTAAACATCCCATTTCAGGCATTCAAGCAGCGGATCGATAAACTTATTGCGCACTTCGCTTTCCACAAAATTCTTGGAAAGATAAAAGGGCTCATTTTCCTTAAATTGATTTACCAGCTGTGCTACACGTTCCTTGCGTTCCGCCATCGTCATGTCTTTTGCCTTAATGGACATCGTCTACTCCTGCTATTTCGGTATACCGCATATTATAGTCTCTTACATCGATGCAATCGGACACCCGTTCATTCGCGCCCACCGCAGCACATTGTTAAGCCGCGCTTGGTAGCCTTTTCCATCTTTTTTCAGCCAATCTAACGTATCGTTATCGATTTTTGTATGTACATCAGTCTTAGGTATTTTCAATGACTGAAAATAGTAAAAGCCACCGTTACTGTCAGGCGTACTTTTAGGAATATCCTCATAATTTATTTCGCTATCGGGCATTTCATCCAATTTGTCTAATACTGCCCGATCTTCCGCTGTCAGCGGGGGAAAATCAATAACTTTGTATTCTCTTTGCGTTTTCTTCATAACATCGTACCTCCATTTTATCGGCTTTTCGGGCAGATATAAGTCGTATCAAATTATCTCTATCTGTTGCTATTACACTTACTATGTAATGTCCTTCAATTTTACCAATATATTTCTCCCTATATTCATCATCAGAATGGGAATAGTCATACACATTATACAGTAACGGATCGTTGAATACACGGCTTGCAAGTTCAAAAGATACACCTCCATGTTTTTTCTTGTTGAGTTCATTCTTGTCCGTATCCCATACAAATGTATCAAGATATACAAACTCCGTATTCCGCTCCATAGTCTTATGGTACATTATCCTTGTACATAAATCAAGAAAGAAGGAAACAAACGCTTTGACAATAACCCGAAATCCGATATACTGAATAAAATGGCAAACCAAAATCTTTCAGCAGCAAAAACAGCCAAAAACGATGAGTTTTACACGCAGTACCCCGACATTCAAAAAGAGATAAATGCGTACATTGAATATAATCCTAATGTATTCAAAGGTAAAACCATTCTCTTACCGTGCGATGATCCGGAATGGAGCAATTTTACTAAATTCTTTGCACAAAACTTTGCAGCATTCGGATTAAAAAAACTCATCAGCACCAGCTACGCCGTCGAAAGCAAAACATATAAGCACTATCAGCTGAGCTTATTCGAGACGGAGAGTCCGCTCTTTGATACGAATAAAACCCAACAAAGGGGAAAATCTTTACCCTTACCGCCGATGAAAACAAAGATGGGAAAATAGATATAAACGATTTCAGATGCCGAAAAAAAAAGGCACTTCCAATTGTCCGCTCTGCGCTTTAGAAAACACCGGCAACAAAACAAAAATCTGGAAATTGAGCGAAATGGAGGCTGACCATGTTTCCGCTTGGAGCAAAGGCGGCGCAACCAATAGCTCAAATTGCCAAATGCTCTGCAAAACGCATAATAGGGCAAAAGGGAATAGATGAGAATGTCACCCTTCCCTCTAAAAACTAAACTCTTTCAAAAAGAATTCGGGATTTACAGCGCCCATATTCAGCCGCACTTCCCAATGAAGATGCGGACCGGTTGCAAGCCCCGTTGCACCTGAAAGGCCAAGCTTTTCCCTTTGTTTGACATATTGACCTTCTTGCACGTTCAGTGAATCCATGTGGTAATAGAGACTGTATAGTCCCGGCAAATGTTCTACCACAACGCTCCAGCCGGTAGAAATACGGTTCTCCGCCAGCACAACCTTTCCCTCGGCACAAGAGTGAACGGGAGTCCCCGTCGGTACTCCATAATCTATTCCATAATGCAGCGTAGTACTCGTTTGCTTGTCGGTATATTCAAAGACACGGCGATCCCCAAAACCGGACGTTATCCGTTTTGAATCTACCGGAATCGTAAACGGCTTCAATGTATACACATCCTGCGGTGTTATCGTTTCAAGAATGTTATTAAGTTTTTCAATTTGTGCACGACGCTCCGAACTCGTATCTTTTCTAATTCCGGTATTTCTTGCATCAAGCAGAATACGCTCGGAAACAAATTGCTTTTTCTGAATACTGAAGGGCAGCGTTATTTCTTTTTTCTGTACATCCCCTGTTGAAATAATCACTTTAAGTGAATAAACATCCTTGTCGGAATACCATGTCGAAAGCGGAATACCCGCAAGCATATCAGCCGTTTCCACGCTGCGGTTTTTGGGATGTGTAAAGAAAAACTGTGTAGAAATAGCCCGCTCTTTTCCCTTAAAGAGCTGCAAAACGGCGGTAGAATTTTGTGAAGTCTCCTTATGTGCAGTATCGGAAAACTTCATCGAAAGACGTACAAATACTGCGTCCCCCGGCTGAGCCGTTTCGTTGTAGGTTAGGGAACCGCTGTATGTCAGCTCTTGGAACCGTACCGTCTCAACTGCAAATAATTGTGCAGCCGCGCAATACATCATACAGACGACGGCACACATACTAAAACGCAAAAAAAATCTTTTGTTCATGTTTATGTTCCCTGATCATTTACTGATGGTACCGCAGTTTTGTAGATAAATCAAGTTTTACTATAAAGTATGTGTATTATTTTTTCTCCAAAATATGTAAATATTCTACAGTTGAATCAGCCTTGTTAAAACGATTTGCATCTGCCTTAAATCTTTGATAATCAGTTTGAGCTAAGTCATATCTACCATACTTAGACATAATGGATTTTACATCATCAACAGACATTAATCCTTCGTTGTTATAAGAAAGGAAAATATATTTAAAATTTGCATTTTTAATGAGATTATCAAATTCATCTTTTACAGAACTGGAAGAGCAATATTTTGAACGTGAATATTTACGTAAACCTGTTTTTCCACTTGGGACGAAAGGTTTGTATTCTGCTATTGTATTTAATATATGATAATTTGCACCATACTGACGAGCATTATATGGTGGGTCGAGATACAGAATATCCCCTTCAATTTCTTTTATAAGCTCATTTGCATCTTTATTAAATACCTGATGTTTATTATCGTTTAATTCATAGTCAGCTGGTTCAAGTATCATCTTTTTCTGAGCAGATTTTTTCAACTTTTTTAAATATGCGCCATAAACAGATGCCGTATTAGAAACTTTATCAGCACATTCAAGAAGGCTGCAGAGTAGAAAATAATACACATTATCTGAAATTCGACCTACCTGTTTCCAGTTTTCAATAGAGGTTCTCATTGTATCAATTCGTTTGCCGTTATCATCAGAAAAGTATTGTCTTTCGCCATTACCACCAAGACAATAGTTTTTATAGATAAATCCATCATCTATAAGAGGAAGTTTGTTCAGTTCGTTCAACAATTCATTTTTATTTGGGATTTCAAGATGGTTTCCTATATAATTCTTGTTCAAAACATAACTATAGTATTCAACATCATTTGAAATTATTTTTTTTACAGAAGATTTAAATGTTCTTCCTACGATACCCGTCCCTGCGAAAATATCGCAAAAAGTTTTTTTAGACAAATCGCTACCACAAACTGACTTTATCGTAAAAGGAAGAAAATTTTGACAAAGTTTTAATTTCGATCCGATATAATTCACTCTTCATACTCCACAACATTAAAAATTATTTCATTTTTTTTAATGGCATATTCTATGTATTTGAGCGGAAGAATGTCTTTACGCTTATTGAAGTCTTTGAAACTCTGTTTAATTTCGTCTGAAAGTATAGCTCCATTTCTACAAATCAAAACCGGTTGAATAATGCTAATTCTATTTGGAATATAGTATTGTTCTATCCAATCTACATATCGAGTTAATTGTCGTGTATTATCAACTATCACGCTTCTCTATAATCCAGAGACTATCTACATTGAGGTCGGTCGTTTTCCAATCTTCTTCTGTATTTATCATATTCTGATATTTTATTAAAAATGCTCTTTTTATTCTACTGCACTATAAACTGCCAAGAAGGTCATTTACCTATCATTCGCTTAATCTGCATTGCATAGCAATATCAGATTGAAGCTGGTGGTAGATTATATTCCAAAGTAATTGTCTTTTCCTCCATTACCGTGAACCGTTTTTTTCGGTATAATAAAAGTACTATGAACGAACATGATTTTTTGAAACTGCAAAATGGAAGCGATATCCGCGGCGTTGCGCTTGAAGGCGTCGACGGCGAACACGTAAATTTAACGACCGAAGTCTGCCGGAACATCGGTGCGGCGTTTGCGCTCTGGCTTTCCGCTAAAACAGGACGCAGCACGGATACGCTGGTAATCGGTATCGGACGGGATTCTCGGCTTTCCGGCGAAGCGCTTGAGAATGCGCTTGTCGAAGGGCTTGCGGCGCAGCGGGTTACTATCATCCGCTGCTCGCTTGCTACCACACCGGCAATGTTTATGGGAACCGTGTTTAAAGAGACGAATTTTGACGGCTCAATTATGATTACTGCAAGCCACTTGCCATTTAACCGGAACGGGTTCAAGTTCTTCGATAAATCCAGCGGGCTTGAACGCGCCGACATCACGGAAATTTTACGCAGTGCCGCCGCTCAACATGATAGTTCAGCGCAGCAAAGTACTGCTATTCCGCCGGATAGTACCACTCAACAGAGCGTAGGAACTCAGCACCCCAATATCAAAAGTGTTCATACTTATAGCGGAGAACACATTTCGCCGAAATGCCGATCATTCGATTTAATTGCTCGGTACTCAAAACACCTGCAAGACGCCATCCAGAAAGGCTTGAACTTCCATGCCGAAAAGCCGCTCGCAAACTTAAAAATTGCGGTCGATGCCGGAAACGGCGCAGGCGGTTTTTTCGCGGAGCAGGTATTAAAAGAGCTTGGAGCCGATACAAGCGGCAGCCGCTTCCTTGAGCCGGACGGCACCTTTCCCAATCATATCCCAAATCCCGAAAACAAGGCAGCGATGGAAGCGGCTAAAACCGCTACCGTGCAAAGCCATTCCGATTTAGGTCTGATTTTCGACACGGATGTTGACCGTATGTCGGCAGTGCTGTCCGATGGAACGGAGGTCAACCGCGATGCAATTATCGCAATGACGGCAGCAATCCTTGCTCCCGACTACCCGCACAGCACCATCGTTACCGATTCGGTGACTTCCGACCGGCTGACCTTCTTCCTTGAACAGGTGCTGGGACTTACCCATCTGCGGTATATGCGCGGCTATAAAAACGTAATCAACAAATGCCGCGAATTGAATGAGCAGGGGATTATCAGCCCGCTGGCGATGGAAACGTCAGGACACGGCGCGCTGAAAGACAATTACTACCTTGATGATGGCGCCTTTCTTGCGGTAAAACTGATAACAGCGCTTGCGAACGCAAAATATGCAGGAAAAAATATCGAAAGTCTGATTGAAAAACTTCCACCAATGGTAGAAGAAACGGAATTGCGCTTTAAGATACGCGGCGAGGATTTTAAAGAATACGGCACGTCAATCCTGCAAGCATTTAAAGAGCGCGCCGAAAAAGCCGGTTTTGAACTTCCGCAATCGTATGAAGGGGTACGAATTTCCTTCAAAAATGGTGAGGTACAGGGCTGGATACTGCTCCGCTTATCCCTGCACGATCCCGTCATGCCGCTGAATATCGAAAGCGCCCGGAAAGGCGATCTTGTAAAACTGAAAGCCATCGCCCGCACCTTGCTGGAAGGTTTTGACCGGCTCGATGTAAGTACACTGGAGTAAGTCAAGGGCGGAGAGAGGGCGTGATGCGCAAGGAAACGAAACGATAGATTCGTCAGCCATGATAGTGTCCATAGCAATTTCGAACTAATCGTTTCTCTCCACTTTTACGGTACCTCTACCAAAAGCGCATGCGTCTTTTTATCCCGCTGATGAAGCCTCACTGACTTTTTCGGCAAGACAAGCAGTGTGCCCGATACGGCAGTGTTTAACACGGATTCTTTGTACGCATGCCCGGTAATAAACATAAAGCCTCTTTCCGAACAAGCATATCTACCGATAGTTTGCGGATCCGGCTGGATAATATCCGAACATATACGCACCGGTATTCCATCGGAAGTATCCCGTTTTGCAGTACCGGAAGATAGGGCAGATGAGGACAATGCACCGTATAGAAAACTTAAACTCGCGCGTTCTTTTCCCAAATGAGAAGCCTCTGAAAGATGGAGAAGGCTCTCAGGTGAATCGTGTGTTTCAAAAGTAAAATGGCACCATTTATGAAAAGCTACCGGCGTTTTTGTTCCATCTTGGGGCGGACGATTGGGGAAACAACATACTCCATTATGGGGACACGGCGCAGATATAGAAAAACCTGCCGCTAAAAATTCCGTTCTCAACAGGCTTAAAAATTCACCGGCAAGCGGTATCCCCGGTTCAATAAACATAACCGAACCGGAAGGCTTTAGATAATGCATAACGGTACGGTATGTTTTTTCGGCATAGTCATCAAGGGTGAGCGGACTGTTCCAGAATATCTCATTGAACATATTTGCTTCCGTTACCAGCGATACTTTTTCGGACAATGCCGTGCCGAATGCCCCGCATACTTTCTTAACAGTCCACGGAACTTCTCCGGTGCCATTTTTTTTACCGGTGTATGCACAGAGCGCTAAAAAAAGTTCTTCACCGAATGAGAGGGCTTTATTGGAAATATCCACGCAATACCACGTCAGCCGTTTTTTCCGCAGCTCCGGTTTTGCAATCCATAAAGCACAGACAAAAGTAAGCGGCCCCGAACCGAAGTCCGCAGCATAATTGCCGTCATCAAGCCGGATATCAAGATTCTGCAAGAGTTTCGTAAGCCGCACTAAATTCCACCACACATAATAGTGCGTATATGCTGATAGTTTTATCGGATCATTTAAATAGTGCGTTTTTCTGCTGCTTCGTTCATCTGTAAGTTCATGAAAGAGCGTATGAATGTGCTGCGGTAACAGTTGCTTCTTTTTTGCATCGAGCGGTAAAACCTGATCCAACAGCGCAGGAAAATGTTCTAAGATATTTTTTGCTTCTGATGTCAGTTCGGAAAAAACCGGCGTTCCGAAGGTATAAGGCGTACTGTTTCGCTTTTTGCGATGTTGCTCGTTTCTCCGGTCAGAACTGCGTCCGGAAGTTTTTTGATAGTGTTCTTTTTCTTGTGGCTGATGATTCCGGCTCTTCTCTTCTGTCTGAAACTGATTGGTTTTATCCAGCGTCTGATGCGAGGAGTTTTTTTTAACAAATTTTTCGTAAAATGGTTTTTGTGTATTCATTATCGTTATATTATAGAAAAAACCGGTGCCTTTTGCAAACGGACTTCTTGAAACACCTATATAAGATAAATCATACACCTTTTAAAAATACAAATGTTACATACAAAGCGCATACAAATATCCGCACAATAAAAAATGCAGCGCCAAAGGCGCTGCATTTTGTCTAGAATACGTCAAACCGGAGGCCGACCGATATATGCGGAAGCACACCCTTTATCGCTGAGGCTGAACCGCCACTGACATCGGTTGGGATAAACCACAGCTGACCTTCCGTATACACAGCAAAGCTTCTAAAATACTTAACTTTCTTTTTAGGCAATTTAACACGCGGGAACTCTATTTGCGCAAGCATAGCGGCAAGAACCTGCGGTGTTCCTTTTTGTGTTTTAGTAAACACTGAAAAGTTTGCTCCTAAAGAACCGGTCATATATAGCCACGACCAATCGGGTCCTGCAAAGGATTCAAAAGGCAGTTCGAATACGTTTGCAAGGATCTTCATACTGACGACATGGCCACCGTATCGCATTTTTACATTGCCTTTATAGAACAAATCCCATTGCGATTGCAAGAATTGTCCGTAGTGGAGTTGCAATTTAACATTGCTGCCGAAGAAACTCAACCCAACTCCGGCATTCCACAACGTAGCCCCCCAGAAACCGACATCAAAATGCAACCCTTGTATAACCTTGGGTATACCGTAAAGGTATTTATCACCCTTCCGTAAAGACAAAGCAACATTGGTAACGGAAATATTATCGGTTGCTAGTCCGGCATACGTCAAGGATTGGTTATATGTTCCGCCTTCATCTGGAGTAAGCAATGTAACAACAGGGGCTGTCTTATCAATACTTACAACCATACGGCAAACAGCAGTTTCATTATTTGCCATTCGAGCACGCACGAGTAAGAAATGCTCACCTTCCGCCATATCTCCGGTTTCAAGCCGGTATTTCCAGTTTGCTTTCGAACCGAGGGGGATAAATGTTCTACCATTATTAAAACTAAGCTCTACTGCAACTAATTTCTTTGCAGCAATTGCTTCGCGAACGCCGATTGCCGTAGATTTGTCTTTGAGTAGGAGACTTTCCTCTTCAGAAAGAGTGTATCCGGCTTTGCCTTTCAGATACGGCCGCTCGACGGCAAAATCACCCATTGCAAAATTATCAATCGTAATCCACGGGCCTGTAGTCTTATACACTATCGAATGTACGGCAGAACTTTCCGGCTTATTTTTTACAATTTCTGCTTTAACCGATATTTTATGTTCTCCTTCAGTCATACCTTCGGGCGTTATTCTAAAATTAAAATAACCGGTCGGAGAAATAGTGGCCGTATCGCGTTCAGCGCCATCGATATATAAAGTAGCGGATTCAGGGAAAATCGTACTGGAGATCTTTCCATATATATTAAACTCGCCTACCAATGTTTCTCCCATAAGTGGAGCGAGAAGCTCGATTTTTCCTTTATCATTACTACGATCAATGACAAAGTTGCGGGCAATATTGGTGACATTTCCCGCCTCATCTGAACCGACAATTTCAAGGTTATATGAACCTTCGGGAAGATCTGCTACATTGATATTTTGGGAGACGACAAGCTTCGGTTCAAGCACTGTATTTGAAAACTTTGCCGGTACCGACTGACCTTGTAATCCTTTTATATGAACAACAACTTCTTTTAAGGCAATTTCGTCATATACCTGCCCAGAAACAAAAAGTTCATTGTCGTATTTTCCGCCGGGGATTGGATATTCAAACTTGAGTTCTGGTGCCGTATTATCAATGTTTACCAGAGTAGAGGTTCGAGATTCTTCGCCGTACTGGTCTACAGCTTTTATAAACACTACATGGGTTCCATCGGCAATCACAGCGGTATTAAAATCGTAGTGCCAGTTTTCGCCCCCTTCTGCCTTAGAATATGTATTTCCGTTGTCAAGCGATACTTCAATTGACTTGATGCCGTTTTTATCGGATGCAGTTCCTTTGATGGAAATAATATCTTTTACTATGGATGTACTTGCCGGAGCTTGAACCGCAACTGACGGAGATGTAAGAGAAACCCGAACCTTCCGCTTAAAAACATTGCTCTTAACGCCGTAAATGTCTTCGGCATAAATGGAAATAGTGTGTTCATTATCCGTAAAATCGGTTAAAGCAAATGGAATTGTAAAGGTGTTTTTTACTTCAAGAGATTTTATTGTACCGTTATCAATCTGATAAAAAACTTTTGAAACGCCGTCATCGTCATGTATAATACCGGAAAGGACAAAATCTTTTACCACAACAGCATCTTCTTCCGGCAAGTGGACTTCAATAATCGGCTTATCCGACTCAGTATCGATTTCAAAAGGATACTCGTTATATGTTGAGACATTTCCTGCTTTATCTGTAAACCGGAACATCATTCCTTTGCCGATCGGCGCGGATGCTGTACCGATAATTCTATGGGGAAGAGGAGAAATTTCCATCGGCTCCCATGTGTTGTTAGAACCTTCCGGTTTATACTCAACTTTTTCGAGTACAGAATAGTTATCCGGTTTAAAAGCCACTAAAATGGAACCGTTGACCTTGTCTCCTTCACGAGGAAGGATGAGCGACACCTTCGGCCCCTGTGAATTTTTATAGAATGTTCGATAGGCAGAGCTTTTTTGTCCAAGCACATCGACTGCATGTACGCCTACAACGACAACTCCGTCAGGATAATTTTCCAGTGCAATCTTTTGAGAAAACTTAGCGGAAGAAAGCGGTTGTGCTTCGGAATCTCCAACCGTGTATGTTATCGACTGTAATGCGGAAATATCGGAAATTGTACCGGCTAATTCCAGTGATTCCTTGATAAATCGCGGTTCTTCGGCAAGCGCCAGTTTAATTACCGGAGCGGTTTTATCAATCAGAACATTAATACCTGAAGAGGTAAAGGTACGGCCTTCCGTATCGGTAACAGTGATCCGTACATTTTTATACAGCCCTTCTTCAGTGATTGCGAGAGCAATGACATGACCTGAAAACGATAGTTCACAGGGTATCGTAGAACCAGCAAGTTCGACAGAAGCAATTTCAGCCTCGCCTGCAGGGCGATATACTCCCGTTAGAATATTGTTATCAGATAAAATAAAGGTTCCGTCAGAAGATTTATTTCCTTCAGCCCATACAAAAGCTTCTTCTTCTGCCGTTGTCTGAGAATCTATTAAAATAGTTTGAGCAATCGCTCGGCCATATATATCGGAAGCTTGTACTGCAACAGGCACCACTTTGCCGGTGAATGAAGAATCAATCGGAATACGGATAAGCGTATTTGCAGCCCCCTTCCGTATGGAAACAGGGATTTCAGTATTATCAGCGATAGTATATGAAACAGAATCGAGCCCTGCCCCAGCACTAACATTTATTGTAACAGGCGTCCGGCTGTCGGGTACTACCGACTGTACAACACCGGAGAAACCCTCAAGTCCGATAACAGGCTTTGTGCCTATTACCGAGAAAGATACCGTTTCGGTATTACCTCTTACCCCCTGCGGATTAACGGCATAAACCGAAACCGTATGTGTCCCGCTCGAAATATCGGTAATAGGCACACCAAAAGCATTCATGTTGACAGGTACGGTAATTTCCTCACCTCGATCGATTCTATATCGTATCTCGGAAACACCGGAAGTACTTTCAATTGAACCTGCAAGATACATACTGTTATCGATAACGGCATTGGCAATCGGCTGTACTATTGTAAGACGTGGAGTATCCAACGATTTATCAATAGTAATTGTTCGCATTACCTTCGTAATATTGCCGGCAATATCTTCGGCAGTAATTTCAATGGTCTCGGTTTTATTTGAAAGGCTGCTTACATCAAATTCTTTAACCCAATAAGAATTACCTTTAACCAGTTCAAAATCTCCCGTTTGATTTCCCATTCGCCATGATAAAGACTTGAGATTTACCGAATCGCTTGCAAATCCTGCTATTCCAAAAACGCTGCTAACTGTTTCTGAGGGAGCGGGATAAAAGAAATCTACTACCGGAGCAGTATTGTCAATAAAGAATAAGAACGTAGAAATACCTTCGGCTCCTAATTTATCAATAGCCTTAAACCAACATACGGTCGGACCCTCAGGCAGCTTACTTGTATCAATGTCAAGCTTAAAGGAAGAAACTCCTGCTTTTTTTATCATATTTAAGCGCAAGCGGTGTATAGTTTTGTCCAGCGTCAAACGAATAAAACAGTTTACTTACGCCGTTTCCATCTCGTACAATTCCTCCTAATACCTGTTTGCCGGAAATTAAGGCGCCGTCATCCATACTGGTTACGAGAGTTTCGGGCGTGTGCAAATTCAAGTTAAACTCAACCGAAACGCCATCACTCTTTAGTCCGTTAATATCGGTACCCCATGCGATAATACGGTGTACACCTTCTTCCAAATCGGCTGTATTAAAAGTTTGAGTCCAAAATTGTTTGCCTTTTGCACGAATGGGTTCATTGTCATCCAGCGCTACTTCGATATAATCAATACCATCATCATCAAAACATGTTCCGGAGGCACTAAGGGTACCCGTAATATTCATATTTTTGAAAGGGTTGGTAATAGATACAACCGGTTGATCGGAGCGAGGGTCAATATACATATTGAAAGGACCTGCCTCTCCGATATTACCCGCTGAATCTTCGGCGGTAACAAGTACATTATACTTACCCGGTTTTTTTTCAGAGAGATCAAAAGATTCGTCCCAGCTTTCGGGATTTTCTACGGTGCGGGTTTCTACTTTACCCCCAGCAAATAGAAAGGAGACCAAAAAGGCGTACGTACAGACACAGAGCAGTAGCTTTTTCATAGAAGTTCCTCATTACAAAACAAATAGGCTTTCGCTTAATACGAAAGCTTTTTCCGGAAACCTGTAGAAAGTACCGGCATGCTACAACTTTATAGTATTTTAGATTAAGAAGAAAGGCATTATATAAAAATACCCTTCTGATGTATCGGTACAATATACTGAAAACTTGACTGTATCAAGCATCAGCATAATGTACAGACATTAAACGGCGACAACTTTTTTTACATCGGGATAGGATTCTTTTAATTGAGCTTCGATGCCGGACTTTAACGTCATCAAAGCCATTGGGCAAGAACCGCAAGCCCCTTTCAATCGGACGGAAACGACACCATCATCAGACATTGAGACAAATTCCACATCGCCCCCATCAGCCTGCAAATGAGGACGAATACCGTCCAGAGCCTTTTGAATTTGATCGACTGTAACCATACTTCCTCCTTTTTTACGCACGCAGAATGCGCTTATCATATATTATAGCATATTATATAATAGAAATCTTTATAGAGTAAACATCTCTAAAACATCCGATTGTTAAAAGAGTCCTAATACGCTATAACCGTATCTAGCGGCAATAGTTACAGATTAAGCAGCTTTTATACTATAAGTGCGGTTAATAGTTAATATGAGAAGCAATCTATCGTAAAAGCTGCGCGGGCGAGCGTTAAGAAATAGCTACGGCAGCCTTCACTCTTATCCTATAATCACAAGCCATTTCACTCAGCAGCTCATCATGTGTAATAATGACAACGGTTTTTCCTGCCTGTGCAAGCGCATCAACCCACTGTGCCATACTCAAAAGACCTTCACCGTCCATACCGCTGGTCGGCTCATCGAACACAAAGAGCTGTGCTTCCGAGCAATACGCCGCGGCAATTACCACCCGCTGTTTTTCTCCTCCGGAGAGCGATGCAGGATGCCGATTCCGTATCGCCTGCAAGCGGAACAGCTCAAGCGCTTCTTCTGCTCGTTTCGTTATGCTTTGTGACGGTTTCCGCCCCAACAGCAGCTCATTGATCACACTGTCTGAGTACAGCTGATAATCGGCATCCTGCATCACAAAATAGCTCATTCGCCGCCGCTGTGCACATGAAAGCTTCTGTCCGTGCAGGGTAATACAGCCGCTCTGCTGCCGTAACAGTCCGCACAGTACCTTGCATAGGGTAGTTTTACCGGCGCCGTTTTCTCCGGTTAGAGCAGTAATACTCCCCTGCGGAAACGTAAGGCTGATATTCCGTATACTGCATTCCATTGCTCGACCGGAACCGTCTTCGCCGCGACATTCCGCATACCGTCCATTCCGGTATAAATACGTTACATTCGACACACATAAAGCAGCTCGCGATGCATCCGGCTCTATTTTTGCCGCTTCCGGTAATTTTACAACCGGATCCGGTGTTGATGTTTCTACTGCCGCAGCTCTTTTCGGTGTTTCTTTCAGTGCGGCGCTTTCAGGTTGTCCTATCACTTCCGTTGTACGAATGTGATTTGTTCGCAAAGATAACTCCGCCATACCGGGATAGCGAAATCCGAATTGCCGTAACTCACCTTCCTGTAAACGGCAAAATTCCTCTGCTGTCCATCGGTGCGCAGCCCTGCCGTTTTCGATATGCAAAAATGAGTCTGCAATTCCTAAAAATGTGTGCAGCCGGTGCTCACTGATGATAATCGTTGTTCCCCGCTTTTTAATCTCCGCCAAAAGACCGGTAAGAATTTCGATACCGTTCGCATCCAAATTGGAAACAGGTTCGTCTAAGATCAAGATTTGAGGCGATAAAATAAGCGCTGCAGCAATCGCTACCCGTTGTTTTTGTCCTGCTGATAGGGTATCAACCGTCCGGTACAAAAGCGGCTCTATGTTAAGAAGTGCAGCCGCTTCTCGTATCTTTTCTTTCACGTACATCGGCTCCAGTCCGATATTCTCTGCGGAAAACGCAATTTCATCCTGCACACTGTTCATAAAAAATTGACTGCGCGGGTCTTGAAACACAACCCCGAATGTTTGCACTCGCTGCTCAGGCGGCATAGACGCCGGTTCTCTCCCGGCAACCAGCACCGAACCATGCAGTGTTCCCTCGTAAAATGTCGGAGCTAAACCGTTGATCAGCCTCAACACGGTACTTTTTCCCGCTCCCGATTTTCCGCACAAAACAACGCATTCCCCATCCCGTATATCGAAGGACATGCCCTCAATGCAAGCATCCTGCCGATTCCCTGCCGCAAGCTCCGCTTCCCCATAACAAAACGATACATCACAAAACGTAATCATAGACATCGCAACCGTATTTTATACAATGGCAATCAACACCATCACAACACCGTATAATCCAACGGTAAGATAATCGTAGATGGATAACGGAACGGAATACATGCTGCTTCGTTTTTGGGGAGCGTCCAAACCGCGCAGTTCCGCCGTTGCACCCAATTCTGCCGACAGCTTTAAACAGCGAACGGTAAACGGTACAAAAAAACTTTCATACACAATAACCGGATGACGGACATAATCATACCACTGTGGAAACAAACCTCTTGCCTTAATCCCCTCCCGAATCGCCGCCATTTCTTTCCGCAGTACCGGAAAAAAGCGCATCATCATGCAGAGCATAATCGTCACGGACTTAGGAATATGCAGGCTTTGCCAGCTTGCCATCAGCCTGCTCGGATTGCTTTTTACAATGGCGGCAGCAAACATCACGAGCGGAATTGAGCGAGCAAAGGTATGCAGGATTACATAGAGCAGCGCTGTATGCGGCGCACAGATCCGGGCAAGTACTTGGAGAATAGTATAGAAAAAGCACAAACGCCACGCAGTCTGCACTTCCTTCACCTGCAGCAGATAACAGCCTGCCAGTAGGCACAGACAATGCATTTGTCCGATCCGCTCGTAGAAAAACCAAACAACCGTGGCGCACAGCATAACAGCAAGGTGTGTTCGAGGGTCGAGATTTCGCACTGACTTTACGCTAACTTTGCTTTTTGAATATGTTTTTTGAAAAACAGCATACCGACCCAAAATCCTACAGCCGCAAGTGCTGCCGAAATCAGCCCGATAAGCAGCATCATATCGAGCGAACCGTAAAAACGAATTAATACTTGCTTGCCTTCTTCGGTATATGAATCTCCTAAGCTCTTCAAATACCGCTCCTTAAAAAAGAACAGCGGAATTGAACTGCCCCATGCGTACAGCGTCCAATATACCACATAGCCGATACCGTTCCGCACCGGATTTTTGTAGGTATTATTACCCAGCATCAAAAGCTCGCAGATGAGCCCTACTGCAAGCATCACTGCAGAAAACCATGCCGAGCCGAATGCAGCCATCATCAATCCGCAAAAAATTGCCGTTACAAGGAATGTTCCGTGTTTCGCCGTTTTGTTTGACATAACAATGTAAAGCGGTGCGCAGAAAAAAGCCATCACGCCGACGTAAAAAAGGTAATCGAGTGCGGGCGTTGCCGCTATTGTCATCACCATCTTAACGATAACCATAATCACCAGCATCGCGATATTAAAAATCGAAAGTGTGATAATATCCTTTAACCGCAGCCGTGCCGAACCAGTTGTTTTTACTTCCATATTAGTTCCTCCTCTTGAGTTAACATCTGCTAACTCAAGAGAATACTATAGCGGCAATGAACAGCTGTTTTCCACTCCATTCAGTCAAAACCTATCCAAAAAGCCGTGAAAATTTTGTTTTACCAGCTATCGAATTGGTATGTGTCTTGACATATAAAGTAATACAATTTAGTATTACTTTATGGAATGGGACGAAACAAAAAACGAACTGAATATCCGTAAGCACGGCATATCGTTTGCTGAAGCTTCAGAGATTTTCAATGATCCGAATCTCATTGAGTTTTTTGACCACGCTCATTCGACTACAGAAGAAGCAAGATATATATGTTATGGCGTTACTTCAAAATATCTTGTCTTAGCGGTTGTGTATACGGACAGAAATGGAACAATACGATTGATTTCTGCGCGAAAAGCGAATAATAAAGAGCGAGGTGTTTATTATGACAGACTTAGAACAATTTATAGCAACTTGTGAAGCTCACGCGGTTCCTGACAGCGAAATCGATTTTTCCGATATTCCGGAACTAACCGATGAACAAATAGCACAAATGAAACCCAGCCATCTTGTCAATAAAAATATGTGGAAACCCCAAAAAAAAGTGTTAAGCATTAGAATTGATGCGGATCTACTGGAGTCACTCAAAGCAAGCGGTAAAGGATGGCAAACGAGATTAAACGACTGGATTAGAAACGGCGTCAGTTCTCATTATTTTTAATTATAAATTATAAATTATCCTGCCGGTATTCCCGCGGAGAATATCCGAATGTATTCTTAAAAGCGGAGGAAAACTTATTCGGGTTTTCGTATCCAATTAGGGAGGCAATTTCCGTAATCGATTTTTCTGTAGTGTGTAATAGCTGCGCCGCTTTTTGCATTTTGTATTCTTTTTGAAAAGCATAAATCGGTTTTCCATATACCGCCTTAAAACAGTCTTTCATTACCGTTAAACCGATGCCGTATTTTTGCGACAAATCTTTTAACCGCGGATTTTCGCTCCAGTGTTCCGTAATATCAGCTTTAATCGCTTTTATCTTTTTTATATATACTCCTGAAAAACAGGTGTGTGCCGCAGACTGCTTTTGCGGTTTATAGTGCTGCAATAAAAACAACAGCTCTAAAACTTTCAGCCGCAGGTAGCCGTTTGTTGTATCAGAGGGAAAGCGGCACTCTTGAGATGCTTCATATAATTCATTGAATATACGGAGCAGCATTGGCGGTGTTTTAATAACCGCGCATTTATTGTCGGGACAATAGTTTTGCAGTAATGCCGGTAGGTCAATGGATATGCCTTCGATAGTATTCTGAAAAATCATACCTGTCTTTTTGACATCGATAATGATTGTACAGCCGGTGTAATATCCTAACGGGAAATAAGGCTTTTCCGTTTGAGCTTCCAAAACACCGATGGCAAAATCACCTTCCCCGATATATGTAAAGTAACCGCTTTTATATTCGCATTCAAACCTGCCTGATTTGCAATAGGCTATTTCCAGAATATTCGACACCGGCTCTTTTCGGTAATCACATGAGGCCGCTTCAAAAGTTGTAAGTGCATAATCAACTCCTGAGAATAAATGAAAGGTTTTCATACGCCCGTTCGGTGTATCGCAGTTGATAGCATATTCCGTTATCAAATTGGTATTAGATACAATAGCGGCGCGTGTCCCGTGCCATTCGTTTGCGTGTACACAAGAGTTCATATTAAGGTTCTTTAAAATTGAACAAAGTGTCAACTTTGGAAGTTGTTCAATTAGTACGCGATAGCGTACATACAATCTGCGATGTTTGCGTAAGCAAACTCGACGTGTTTTTAGACAATGCCAACTGCATTGTCTAAAATAAGCCTTCGCTTTTTTTTAAGAGTATATACAATCTCTATATATGTCAATGAAAAAACAATTTAAAAAAAACTTTAGTCTTGCAATCTAAAACCGTTTCCAGTATAATTTGTAATCTTGCTTATAGACAGTTTTTGAAAATTGATATTTTTAGTTGCTGTTTTTTTTTGACGTAAAAATCTTATAGAAATGAGGTAAAAGAATTATGAGTAGTGATATTTCAAAAATGAGAAATATCGGTATCAGTGCGCACATCGATTCGGGAAAAACAACCCTTTCAGAGCGTATCTTGTTTTATTGCGACCGTATTCATAGCATTCATGAGGTACGCGGAAAAGACGGTGTCGGCGCCGTTATGGATAACATGGAATTGGAACGGGAGCGCGGTATCACAATTCAGTCCGCATCGACACAGGTAAAATGGAAAGATCATACCATTAATGTTATCGACACTCCCGGACACGTTGACTTTACCATCGAGGTTGAACGTTCATTGCGCGTCTTGGACGGCGCTATTTTGGTACTTTGTTCCGTTGCCGGTGTACAATCTCAGTCTATCACCGTTGACCGCCAGCTTAAACGCTACCATGTTCCGCGAATTGCTTTTGTCAACAAGTGCGACAGAACCGGTGCCAATCCGTTGAAGGTACGGATGCAGCTGCGCGAAAAGCTCGGCCTGAACGCCTATATGATGCAGCTCCCGATCGGTCTGGAAGATAAGCTTGAAGGCGTTGTCGACCTCGTAACGATGAAGGCGCTGTACTTTGAAGGGGACAGCGGCACCGAACTCCGCGTTGCCGAAATCCCCGCGCATCTTCTTGACGATGCAAAAAAATACCGTGAAGAAATGATAGATGCGGCTTCGATGTTCTCCGATGAGCTTGCAGAAGCCTTCCTCGAAGGCGCCGAAACGGAAGAGATGATCCGTGCGGCGGTACGTGTCGGAACGTTAAAAGAAGCCTTTGTACCGGTATTCCTCGGTTCGGCCTATAAAAACAAAGGTATCCAGCCCTTACTCGACGCCGTTACCTACTACTTACCCAATCCGACGGAAATTACCAATAAAGCGCTCGATTTGGATAAAAACGAAGAGCCGGTTGTACTGAGTACCAACCCCGATGATCCGGTTGTATCGCTCGGCTTTAAGCTGGAGGATGGAAAATACGGTCAGCTGACGTATGTGCGTATCTATCAGGGAACGCTGAAAAAAGGCGGCGAACTGTACAATACCCGCTCACGCAAAAAGTTCAAGGTTGGACGTCTTGTCCGCATGAACTCTGCCGAAATGGAAGATATTTCCGAAGGCGGCCCGGGAGACATCGTTGCGCTCTTCGGTATCGAATGCGCATCGGGTGACACGTTCTGCGGCGGAGACCTCAACTATGCAATGAGCTCCATGTACGTTCCCGATCCGGTTATTTCGCTGTCGGTGACCCCCAAGGATAAAAAATCCGCCGACCAGATGGGCAAGGCGTTAAACCGCTTTACCAAAGAAGACCCCACATTCCGCACGTATGTAGACCCCGAATCGAACGAAACGATTATTCAGGGTATGGGCGAACTCCATTTGGACGTATATATCGAACGGATGCGCCGCGAATACAAGTGCGACGTAGAAACCGGTATGCCGCAGGTTGCGTACCGTGAAGCGATCAGCCAGCGTGCAGACTTTAACTACACCCATAAAAAGCAGACGGGCGGTTCCGGTCAGTTCGGCCGTGTTGCAGGCTTTATCGAGCCGACCTCCGAACAAGACTACGAGTTTGTCGATCAAATTAAAGGCGGCGCCATTCCTTCGGAATTTATTCCGTCTTGCGATAAGGGCTTTAGAGCGGCCGTTAAGAAGGGCACGCTTATCGGCTTCCCGATTGTCGGCGTGCGGATTACCATCAACGACGGACAAACACACCCGGTCGACTCTTCCGATATGGCATTCCAAGCTGCAGCTATCGGCGCCTTCCGCGAAGCGTACAAAAAAGCCAATCCGATTGTACTCGAACCGATCATGAAGGTTTCAATCGAAGGTCCGCAGGAATTTCAAGGAAATATCTTTGGACTTATCAACCAACGTCGTGGTATAATACTTTCGTCCACTGAAGATGAGCAGTTTACCCGCGTCGATGCGGAAGTCCCGTTAAGCGAAATGTTCGGTTTTTCAACCATTTTGCGCTCTTCAACGCAGGGTAAAGCGGAATACTCAATGGAATTTGCAAAGTACGGCAAGGCTCCTCAGAGTGTTACGGAAACTCTCATTAAAGCGTACGAAGAAAAACGCAAAGCGGAACAACAAAAATAGGAGGCGGGAAATGGTTAAAGAGGATTTAATCGAACGCAGCGCTGTTCGTAATTTTGAAAAAGCGCTCGGCGGAGCGTTACAGCCGGGGGAAATCGGTATTGTAACGGCTAAAAAAGGCGTTGGAAAAACTTCCATGCTGGTTCAGCTCGGATTGGATCAGCTGCTGCAAGGTAAACCGATTGTACATATCTCGTTCAGTCAGCAAACCGACTATGCCATTACATGGTACAACAATATGTTCGACGAAACAGCCGAGAAAAAACACCTTGAAAAAGCGGCTGAATTAAAATCCGAGGTTATCGCACGGCGTATCGTCTTAAATTTTAATCAAGATATTGTGCGTACTACCCAGATTATCAAAACCGTAAAGGCACTGTTTGAAGTAGGTTCAAAACCTTCCGCACTGATGATCGACGATTTTGATTTTTCTAAAGCGGTTCCCGAAGCGCTTCAACAGATAAAAGCTTTTGCAAAAGAAACCGGTATGTCTATCTGGTATTCAGCTTCCGCTGACGCACGCGAAAAAGTCATTCATCCTGACTTAAAACCGTATGCAAATGATTTTGACGTTATCCTGTATTTGGAACCGACGCCGGATGCCATTAAAATACACGCGTTAAAAGCTCGCGGTAAAGCAGACTTTGATACCGGCTGTAAACTTGACACCAAAACGATGCTTTTAGCGGAAAAATAATTCTCCTTATAGTCGCTAAGCACATCGAGGCTATAAAGGCTATCGAAAAAGCCCTGTCGATTATATCGGCAGGGCTTTTTTTATGCGGTGACCATTTGAACCAACGGTTCAACTCCGGTTGAGCAGCCTCTCTTCTGCTGCGGGGTTGTTAAAAAATATCTGATGCGTTTACCCTGTCTATTTTTGTTTTTCTCTTGACTTTTGAGGGGGGGGGGGGGGTATAATGGAAGAAAAGTTCTAAACATGAATCAATTCCATAGTTTGGGACACCTTAACGAAAGAGGAGGGCAAAAATGCCGAATACGACAAAACGTCCGGCGGGAAAGAATCATCCTGCGGATATCCAAAATGCCAATAAAGGAACTAACGGAACCAATATTACGTATGATAAAAATCAAGGTAATCGCGGCGCTCAGTTGAATCCGAATCATGCGCCTAATAACAACGGACAGAGTAAGTAGGAGATATTGATAATGAATACTATAAAAAAATACATCTCCGTTATAAGCGCCGTTTTATTACTCTGCGCCGCTATTGGATGTAAGGGGCCTGTTAATAATCCTAAGCAAACACCAACACCAACACCAACACCAACACCAACACCAACACCAACACCAACACCTACACCTACACCTACACCTACACCTACACCTACGCCTACACCTACACCTACACCTACGCCTACACCTACTCCGACGCCTACACCTACTGCAAACGGGGCGTATGCGCCGACGGATGTAAAGGTTGAACTTAATAGTAATACAGTGAATGGAATAACTATTTCGTGGACAAGTACCGGCGCAAAAACCTACAGGGTTTATTATAACACAAGCAACGATTCAGCTACGGCAAAAGTTTTGACCGATTATACGTTTTCATCATCACAGTACTCCACCACATTATCGACGACAGGGACGTACTATTTTTGGGTAAGGGCCGCCGACGATTTTACATCATCAAGCAGTTTGAGCAGTTTTAGTAATGTTGCCTCATTATCGTTTACGTATACGGACATGCAAGTACCGTCTAACGTACAAATAGAGCTTTCAACATCAAAGCTCAATACGGTTACAGTGAGCTGGACTACAACCGGAGCAAAATACTATCGGGTTTATTATGGGACAACCAATGATACGGCATCTGCCATATTATTAAGCGACACGGTTTTATCACCAAGTTATTCTAAGACTTTTTCGGCTTCCGGTACATATTATTTCTGGGTGAAAAGCGCCAACGGATTTCTTGCTACGAGTGCCGCAAGTGATTTTAGCTCTGTCGTGAGTTATAATTTTGTTCACCAAAATTTACCGGTACCGGCAAACCTTACCGCTGCAAAAGATGGCGCCGGAGAATATTCGGGAATAAAGCTTACGTGGGATTCCACCGGAAGCGCTTATTATCATGTATACTGGGGAACGGCGGATGATATATCGGCTGCAACAGTGCTTGATAGATTTGTGTTAACCAACTCTACGCGAGTGTATGCAAAGCACAACCATCTCGTTTCCGGTACGACGTATTATTTCTGGGTAAAAAGCGCCGACGGTTATAACACCGATGATAATACAAGCGCCTTTAGCGCTGTTGCTTCATATACGTGGACGGAATAAGGCCTTAGGTAGCCTGTTCCGAAACGGAAGTCTCGGAACAGGTTTACTCTGCATCCTCCGGTTGAGCGGGATTTTCCGGTTGCGGAACCGATACAGGTGCTGCGGCTCCCTGCGTTTCCGGCGTTTGTTCGGAGGGCGCTTGATCGGAGGATGAAGGAACCGTAGACGGAGCAGCTCCGGCATTTGTGTTTGAACCGGAAACAGGCTGCACCGGCCGTACTGAAACGGGTTCCTGCGGAGCCGAACCGAGCGCGAGGCGTATTGTTTCGTATTCGTTCTTATGTCTCATCTTTAAGTATAAAATTTTACTTCCTGCATTATAGGCATAGCCGGAGGAGTTATACATTTCAAAACGGGCATCGCTCCTGAACGGAATACCATACATCTCAATCCGATAGAAAGACCGAATACCATGCAAGGTAAGATAGTGAGATTGTCCTTCGGGAAAGCGAATCCGCAATACTAAGGTTTTTGAAGTGTTTTCCAGAACCTCGATGTTCTGCGCACAAGTCCACGCCCAAATACCGGCTTCCGCCTGCAACGCGAGCGACTGTGCATGAGGATACCAACTGTTATCCGGCTTTAGCAAAGGATAGAGCATTCCGGCATCCAGCATACCACTGTCATCGGCCGTAATTACCAGCTGTGTCGATTTGCTGCCGGTTACGGTAAACCCTACGGGCAACCCGGCCGATTCTCCTGAGTATCTTAATAAAGAAGTTACCAGCATCCGGGCAACGGACTGCCATACCGAAGATTGCTCTGTTCCGTATCGCATCAATATCCGTGCGGAAGCTAAAGCGGCAACGCTGTCGATATACGTACCGTCATTACTCAAGTACAACCCTTCATCGATCAACAGCAGAGCGTCGGTAATTTTTTTCTCACATAACGGCAGCAAATCTTCAAACAATGTCTTTTGTTCAGGATAGTAATGCGTACAGTCGAGCCATATTTCCAACACGCCCGCAGCCTGCCGTGCATTAAGCTGCGCAGCATCCAGCTTTCCTATCAAGCGGAATAAACCTTCTATGCTGCGCCTAGAGCCGCGATCGGTTAAAAACGGTATTAAGCTGTCTTGTTCAAAAATTTCAAGCGAATTATCCGTGATAAGGGCAGCATATAACTCTCTTTTTTTTGTATCGTCAGCCGCTAAGCCTACATGGGTTTCCTGCACATTATTGTAAAAAGGATTTGAAAGATATGTTCGAACGTTTCGTGCCAGCGTTTGAGCAGGGGCAGTTTCCATCGCTCCGGCAAATTTGCCGCGCTGTCCCATTTCGGCAATATATGCCGTCAACGTTTTCTCCGTTATCCGTTTAGCTGAAAGCGCCTGCGTACCCGCGTGGATGACAGCTGATGAAAAAGTGTTCAGCGCTGCCGTATATGATTCCGCAGAAGCCTGCACCATCGATGGGATAGTTGTGATATCGAGCTCTTCAAGCGGTAAATAAGTTTTGTAAGAGGCAATCGGCTGTGTCTTTGCGAGTACCAGATGAGGCCCTTCCAATTGTGCCGCCGTATTTTCCCCATCCGTGTCAAACCCGAAGCTGCCGGTAAACGTGTATTGTTTTTTACCGGAACGCACAAAAATCTTGCCGTCGGCACGCTCTATACCGGCATTTTGAGTAATCTTCCACGGAAGCAATACTCTTTTTATTCCTTCGGGAAGCACGGCTTCAACCAAGAGGCTATCAACTTCACCCCGTTTTTCTGAAAAAAATGAAATAACCACATCATCAGAACAGTGTACCGAAAAACGCGCTTCCGTTTCATAAAATTGGTAAGATAGTATACGCAAAGGAGAAATCGTGTCCGCTGCATCTACGGCATAGACGGGATTTTGTTCGCTAATATATAAATCAAGCCCATTCGAGACGACATGAAGGGGTAAAAGAGGGAGCGTTTCACCCGCTTCGGTGCGCTCCTGTCTGCCTGTAACGGCCATAGAGCCTAAGGTTAAAGAAAAAGTTTGTCCTTTGGTAAACTGAAGAACAAAAATACCGAAAATAACACTACAATAAAGAACGGTATACGCAATTACTCTGCCGACAATATGCTTCATAGGCTGTTAGTCTAATAAAAGGGGATAATAATTGCAATCCTTCCCTTTGCAAATATACGATGCATCTGCGTTGTCGCATCATTAAAAGTGTACACGGATGTACAACTGTTTAACATAACCGCTAGACCAGATTGAAAAACTTGGGTAGACTAGCGGGGTTATGCAAAAGCGAAAGTCTTTGAGCAGTTCCTTTAGTTTTAGTTAATCACCGTTCCGTAGGAGTTTTCATGAAACATTTGTATAGAAGTATTTCAAAAAAAGCCGTATGTATCTGTCTTGTAATCGGTACGCTTTCCTGCTTGAGCGCACAGAGCGCAAAGCCTCATACACAGTCTAACCGGCAAGTATCCAAAAAGCCCGCAGCCGCCGGCACTACGGCAAAAGCCTCTGAAGAAATTCCTCCGCGAGTTATATTCGGACAGCAGCTCAACACATTATTAAATGAACAAAAAGGGGATGAAGCTATTGCGCTCTTTGAAACACTGCCTGAAGAGGACAGAGATTCTCTTTCCATACGGAATTTAAAGGTAGCGGTATTGGTTTCAACCGGCCGGATAAAGGATGCGGAGGAGACAGCAAAAGCTCTGGAAAAACAATATCCCAACGACCTCAATGTACTGTATACGATGACCATGGTTGCGCAGGCAAAAAACGACAAAAAAATGCGGAAAACTTATTTAAAAAAGATATTAAAACTCGATCCCGATAACGTACAGGCATTACAGGAAGAAGGCGTCGATTTTTACAATCAAGGCAGCTACAAAGAAGCAGGAGAAACATTCAGCAAAATTTTAAAAAAGCATCCGGATAACATTCAAGCATTGATTTGGTGCGGTAAGGTATATTATTTGGATAATAAGATGCCGGAGGCAGAGCAATGCTACCGTACAGCCTTGAAATATCAACCGAAGAATAGCCTTGCAATTGCCGAATTAGCGCGGATAAAATCAGAAACAAACCGCATGGCGGAAGCAATTGAGGATATACAAAAAGCAATTGAGTTGGAGCCTGATGCTGCTCCCCACTGGACAGACCTCGGTTCTTATAATCTGCAAATAGGAAGGAGAGAAGAAGCGCTTGCCGCATTTAACCGCGCCATCGAGCTTGTTCCCGATTCATATTTTATCCATATTTATCTTGCAGGCTTAAACGATGACCTCGGCAATAAAGAGGATGCGATAAAACATTATAAAAAAGTAACTGAACTCTACCCGCAATATTATTTTGCGTATGAAGGTCTCGGTATTTTACTGTTTGAAAAAAAAGATTGGGAAAACTCCCGCAGAGCCTTTGTGAATGCACTGCGTTATGCTCCAACAAACATCTATTACGCATTATCCGCAACGGTATGCAGCTATAAGATGAAGAAAAAAGCTGAGGCAAAAGATTTTATGTCAAAATATCTTAAAACGATAGACCGCACAAAGCGCGAAACCGATTACTATCTTTGCCGTCTCTTTATCGACTTTGCCGGTGATAGCGATGTCAACAACCGAATCACAAAAGTAAAAGACGAAACGGAACGCTTGCGCAAGTTCTTTTATTTAGCCGAATTCTACCGGCTTGCCGGAAAAGGACATCTTGCCGAAAAATTTCTACTCGAAATTAAGACCACACCAACCCCGACTTTTTTTGAATACCGGCTTGCGGTAAGCGAGCTTGCCCCTGATGGGGATAAAACTGCTCAAAAATAGGATACCCCTATGAATCAAACATTGAAACGTATTACCTTAAATGATAAAGAAATCATCTTGCTTGGAACGGCGCATATTTCAAAAGAAAGCATCGATGATGTTGAACAGTGCATTCACGACGAACAGCCTGACTGTGTGTGCGTTGAATTGGATGAACAGCGATACAAAGCGCTTACCGATGAAAAGCAATGGCAGGAACTTGATATTGTCGCAGTACTGAAAAGCGGAAAAGGCTTTTTACTGCTTGCTAATTTAGTGCTTGCTGCTTTTCAGAAACGGATCGGCGCCGATGTCGGGGTTAAGCCGGGGGATGAAATGAAGGCTGCCATTACCGCCGCGAAAGAACTTTCGATTAAAACCGAGCTTGTCGACCGGCCGATTCACATCACGCTCAAACGGGCATGGGCAAAGAACAATCTGTGGGGCAAATCGAAGCTTTTGGCAACGCTGCTCAGCAGCGCTTTTTCCACCGAAAAACTCAGCGCGGACGAGATTGAAGCGCTGAAAGACAAAAGCGAAATGGACAGCATGATGGCGGAAATGGCGGAATATTTGCCGCAGGTAAAAGAAGCCCTCATCGACGAGCGCGACCGATATTTAGCGACAAAAATATGGAATGCGGCAGGAAAGAAAACCGTTGCGGTTCTAGGGGCGGGACACCTTGAAGGTACCGCCGCCTACATTGAAAAACTGCAAAACGGAACAGCGCCGAACGATGTAAGCGATATTGCGGATGTACCGCCGAAAAGCGGTTTTGCAAAAATTTCCGGCTGGATACTCCCAGCGCTGATTGTACTGCTTATCGCAGCGGGATTTATGAAAGGCGGCGTCGCAGTATCGAGCGCTTTACTGGTGCGCTGGCTGCTCTGGAACGGAAGCCTTGCCGCATTCGGCACCTTGCTTGCACTTGGTCACCCGTTAAGCATCATCACCGGCTTTTTAGGCGCGCCCCTCGCAACGCTGAACCCGTTTATCGGCGTCGGCTTATTTACCGGTATTGTTCAAGCATGGGTGCGAAAACCGCAGGTCGCCGATATGGAAAACCTGACCACCGATGTAACGAGCATCAAAGGATGGTATAAAAATAAAATAGCGCACATTCTGTTGATCTTCTTTTTATCCAGCCTCGGCGGAGCAATCGGAAACTTTATCGCAGTGCCTGCACTGGTAAGCGGCTTATTATAAGGAAGCGTCCGGTACGATTGCCGTGGAGAGAATAATCAGAGCAACCGCATGGGACATCTTAAGCGGTTGCCTTCCTTGTTGTGCGAAATTTTATCTAAAATTTCGCAGCTTATTTTAAAAAGAGGATAATTGTACCGGACAAAAAAAACAGACGGCGCAGAAAACTAAAGATTAGGCAAGCATTTGAACCGCGAAGAGGTTCAACTCTGCTTGAATAGTCTTTAGTTTTCTGCGGGGTATCTAGCAAAGTGTCCGATACGATTACCGTGGAGGAAATGATGGAATCAATTCAAAGCAGGCTTTTGTCGATGCAAGATACGGCATATCGGGATTTTAATGCGAAACTCATCCCCACCGTTGACCCAAAACTCATGATTGGAATACGGACGCCTCTTTTACGAAAATTGGCGAAAGACCTGTTTAAGACGGAACCGAAGCAGGCTGCCGCTTTTATGCAAATCCTTCCGCATCGGTATTTTGAAGAAAACAATCTCCACGCATTCCTCATCGAAAATATCAAAGATTTTGACACCGCTATAACCGAAACGGAACGGTTTTTGCCGTTTATCGACAACTGGGCGACGTGCGATACCTTTGCACCGCCGCTCTTTAAAAAACATCCAGATGAGATATATCAAAAAATTTTGATCTGGATTCGATCACCCCGCACTTATACCGTCCGGTACGCCATCAATCTCTTGTTGGCAAATTACCTTGATGAGCTGTTTAAGCCGGAAATGCTCGACCTTGTTGCCTCTGTAAAATCGGACGAGTATTACATCAATATGATGATTGCGTGGTATTTCAGTTTTGCACTGATTAAACAGTACGATGCCGCGCTCCCTTATATCAAAAAGCAAACGCTTGCTCCCTTTACCCACAACAAAACCATTCAAAAAGCGATAGAGAGCCGCCGGATTTCCTCGGAAATAAAAGACTACCTGCGGACGCTGAAAGTGTAAGAGAAGGGCGGCTATACAGTCCATCGATAAGTGAACAATGAGAACATATCGATGGTATATTCTTGGTTAGTGATACATTCTCAATATCAAAGAATTCGTATATAATAATTGAATATGAATAACATTGGCTTAACCTATATTGATGCGGTTTTTTCACTTAGTTTTGAACGCCCATTCTCATTTTTGACAGCGCCCTCATTTGTATTTAGGAGTATTTTAGGAAGTCAGCTCCATTCTATTGCTTGTATTGCCCGCCAAAATACCTGTAAAACATGTCAATTTAATCGCTCATGTATCTATGCGGTTATTTTTGAAACAATCCTTGATAAAAACACTGCATTCCTAGCAGGAAGAGATAAAGGCTCTCATCCGTTCCGTATTCAAACTGATACGCCTTTTCAAATACGTACGCCGATGACGGAATTGAGACTGACAATACAGTTGTACGGATTTGCTATTCAGTATTTGCCGTATATTTTTTATGCAATCCAACAAGCAGGAAAGCAGGGGCTTTTTAAAGATAGAACGCGGTATAGGGTTTCAAGCGTAAAAGCTGCCGGGCAAGAGCTTTTGCAAGCTGATGAGAATTTACATACGGTATATGCCCCAAGCAGTGTAAGCTATGACTATAAGGGCAAAGCTGAAGAAACAGCTGCCGTTGTACCGGTTCATAAGACGATACACCTCTGTAGTCCGCTCCGGTTTAAGACCGGCGGAAAGTATACCCTGTCTTTTTCCGCTCAAGATTTTCTCTTGTGCATCCACCGCAGGCTTGTTACCTTGTGCAGTTTATATGGAAGTTATACACCTGCGGCATACACCCCTTCTGCTGATGTGCGTATCACCGCTAAAAAGCTTTCATGGCTCGACTATCAATATCACTCCCATCGGCAAGAAAAAATCATCAGTATGGGCGGCGCTACCGGTTCGTTTACACTAACCGGAAATATCACCGCATACGAGCAGTTTTTACTTAGCTTTGCAGACATTTTCGGTGCAGGAAAGAATACCAACTTTGGGTTGGGGGATGTACGGAGTGAAAAAGCCGGAGAAGATATTACGCTAAAAAGATAAAACGTCGATGGTGGCATATCTATAGTCTTGTGATATGTTGGCAATTCTATTCTTTTAAAAGTTTTGTACGGTCTACAATCGTGATCTTAAAGTTTTTTGCACGGTTTAAAATTGAAGTTTTTGTAATAGTACTCATGGTATATAAAAAACAACAAGCTGAAAGCCCAAAATTCGACCGCAATGCTTGAATTTTATATATTGTATTGTTCAGAATATCAGCTTGTTCTTTTTCATCAATAAAACTTTTGCATTCTATTATATTTAAACGATTCCAATCATCAATAAATACAACATCTAATTCATTATCTGTATTTTGTATTTTAATCTTAATATTTAGACTGATTTTATCATCTCTTAAATTTTTATTTTTTTGTATTGTTTGATACACATATTCTTCAAACCACCCACCGGTAAGATAACGCAGATTTCCGTATGTAAATTCAGCAGAGTTAAAACCGAATGCTTCTGCAATCTCACAAAATTCATTGATCGTTATGGAAGAAGATTCTTGTTGAGTTATTATATCTTCATTTCCTGCGGTAAGGTATTTCTGGTCTAATGAGCGTATATCCATCGGTCTTTTTTCAATCTTGCGCTTAAAAGATTTCGTATTTTGGAGCTGAATAAGCTTCTGGCAGGTTATAAAATATTTTTCTATTGTATTTACTGCACTCAGATTCTCTTCCCACGGTTTTTGACATTCATTATGGAATTGTGCTTCAATTCCATAAGCAGTAAAATATTCATGCAAGTGTATCGGTATAAAAATAGGATAAATCGTATCCACAGGATGAAGTTCAGCGATGGCATTTTTTTCTATCGGCTGATATACAATCCGGGTATGTTCTTTTTGTTCAAAATAAGCATACACTGCTAAGGCCATGATTTTAGTTCCGCCGGTTATATCCACTATTGTGTGATGATACCGAATACCGTTATCAAGGATAGCCTTCAGTTTGTTCTGGATATACGTCATATTAAATTCATCTATTTTAATAGTAGTAAAATGTTGAAACTGTTCTATCGCAGCACCCAATGCTTTTTTTATACAGACAGATTTATGTTTCTCAGCGCTTTCCATTTTTTCGGTTGAAAGACAAATAATATCTATTGCCGCTTCGGTATATTGTTGCAAACACCATTTTAAAAAGATGATATTGGGAATTGTTTGCTCACTTACCAGGGTGATAGCACAGATTTTGAAGTCCACTGTTAGATTTGCCCCCCTCTGCATTCGCTGTACGTACACTTACACCATCCAAGCGGTACATACTCGCCATCGTAATCGAAAACAGTACGGGTTGTACCGCTTTCTCTCAATTTACCACCTTTCATCGGGACTTTCGGCTGTCTAAAGACTTCTTCAAATGTCACAAATTCAATTTGGCTCCAGCGTCCAACCCTAACAATAAAAGAACCCTTCGTAGAGGATGCGGCATCCAGTTGAGTTCTCAACTTTACAATAATATCCGTACCGGAAGCAGCATTTTTATAAAAATTTTTATATTCACTATCAAATTCATCCCAGAAAAAGGTATTGCACGCAGCGGCAATATCTACCATTGAAATAGCTTTATTGAAACGAAAGCCTTTATTTTTTTTACCTTCATTTTCTGCAATAGAAGCTCTTTGCAAACCTTCATCAATAATAAGATGGGTATGAGCTTTTGCGCTGCCGCCGATCAGCGTACCGCGAAGAACTTCCGCTTGAAGCTGTAATTGCAGAGGAATAAGCTCATTATTACTTGCCGAAATATTTTTTAGTAAGCCGACAAGCTGCGTGTTCTTCGGTTCAAATACAGTGTCTTCGATCAATACGCTTCGGAATGGATCATTTTTAGGATCATTAAAGCGAAGCAGGCGGTGTTGAAGGACTGATTCAAACTTGGCTTTATTTTTTTCTGATTCGAAAAGTTTTTCTTGTTCATTAAAATCTTTTTCAGCCAAGCCATTTAAAAGGTCATTTAATACCGCTGTTCTGATTGCGCCTTTTAACGAACTGCCCGGAATAACCGGCTGTTTGGAACCAGCCGGGCGGTACATTTGTAATACCTCAGCAGCATTTTCAAGCGGATCCTTATTTTTATTGCGGGTATATGCTTGCGAAAAACCGGCAGTTACATCACACGGATAGTCAATATCACTGGATTTAGTAAGATTAGTATGAAAGAAGTCCCGTAGCGCTTTCATATTCCGATTGTCGCTTGCCGTATAAAACGCACTAAGATCACTGCCTTCAGAAATCAGTCGGTTCAAAATTTTATCGGAAGAAAACTTAAGATACATCTCTTTTTTATTTTTGAGCGCCACTACGGTATAATCGATGGGGGTTAATTTTTCACCGGTTCCAATGTGCACACCGGTTAGCGGTTCTATTTCGATGGTATATATTTTTTTCGGCATCAATGCGCTCCTCTTAGGCAATGGAATCAGTAATAGGAATAACCGGGGCAAAGGCTGCTTGACAAATACGGGGATCAGTATGCACGTTCTGCAGTAAAGCTCCGATATACTGAATCGGTGTAGCAGAGGTAAACACCGCTCCTTCATCGTACAGCAGCACTGTCTTTTTGTAAGGACTCAGTGAAGATGCAAAAGCGCCGCCGATTTTACCGGTACGTAAAAAGAGTTCTGCACACAGTTCTGTAATACCGGCTGCATCCGGCACCACAAAGGGGGCAAGCGCCATATATCGGCTGCTGTTGGTATGAGGCTTCACCGATTCAAGAGTGCCGCTCAGTGATATTTTCCCCTTCCCAATAGAAGCGTCCGCTCCATATCCGTTTTCAAATGCCCATGTTAACAGTTGTGTGAGCCGCTCAGGTGAAAAAGATGAAAGAATATACATATCAAAGAACGAATGCGATGCCCATAGTTCGGTTGCTGTGTAGAGATTTCCTTCCATAACGGTACTACTGTAGCGGTCGATGCTATTATGCATACGTGTATCGCTGGTAAAATACGGCTGCTTGACCGTATGAGACTCCGGCTTGGATGCTCCAGCCATAAGCGGATGTGTGGTACCGGAAAGATATTCAGAGGCAACAGCATACCGTTGTTTTTTTTGCTTTTTTATATCCGCATACTTTGTCAGTGAAAGCATTTCCGTCCGCTTCCGCGGTGCAGGATAGGGTTTGCACAAGTACCCCGCGGGAAATGCTGATGAGACAATAAGATTCGGCGCTCGTTTTGCTTCTTCCAAAAAAGCCGTTATAGCCTGCTCCCCCTCATGCACCGCGATTCCCCAGGCGATATGCCCCCATATTGTGTCGCCTTTAAGACTGGTAACCAAAGAAGACTCAAGCCTTAGTGTCTGTTTATACAGCTCCATCGCACGATCCCTTAGTTTTTACGGCTATCCGCATAGATATCAACGCTATTTCCGCTTTCGTCTTGCAGTTCAGCAAATACGATTCTGCCGTTACCGCGAGAACCGCCTCCGCCAAGATAATCGTTTTCCAACAGCTGTAAGCCCTTGCATACGACTGTTTTAAAATACTCTTCATCTCGTTTTCCGCTATCGCCGTCGTCAATAACTCGATAGACCAGCTCAAACCGGAATCGGATACCCGGGACTACCCGTTCAATCGGGCGAGGATTAGCTGCTGCAGTAATACGGTTCAAACTATTTTCACTTTTTTCTTCGATAATCGGCTTACCGTTTTTGAATTTTTCTGCATCGTCTTCATGCAGCACTGCATCACGGACAATTAAGCGGGTCGGACCGCGCTTTTTTGCATCGTCATTATTTTTTTTGCTATTTGCACTTCCAAATACGCGGCATATCTCACAGGTAGACGAACCGCAACTACAAGGTTTTCCATCATTCGGCGTTACTTTATTAAACTGCCATTCGAGCAGCGCCCGCATTTTTCCCTTTAATGATGAACCGGGAATATACGGCTCACGTGTCATTGGATTTCTGATAATCGGGTTATCCATCCCCCCTATTTCAACCTTATCGTTGCCGGCGCCAATATGTAGACCGGTTTTTACAATGATTAATCCTGTCAATTTTTTTTGCGCAATCTGTTTCATCAGTCAATCTCCTTCCTAGTTTTTAGGGGCGTTTTCATAATAGAAACCGCAAACCGCTTCGAATAATGAAATAAATACGCGGTAGTCCTGCTCATCGTGTATTAAATCGATGCAATCACTGATAAAGGATGCGAAGTTTTTATAATAGTCCTCAACATATTTTCCCTTGTCTTTCACTGCACGGGCAACAGCATAGCGTATTTTTGACTTCATCATTTTGATATACGGCAGTTCTTTTTCCCAATTTTTTTCATCTGCATCCAATAACTGTTCAAACCGTTTTGCTTCGTCATACATACGGCGTAATTGTGTATATGATACGCCATCTTTTTTATTACCAAAAGAAACTGCTATTTTCTCAGCCACAGCGTCAAATAAATCAGACCGAATCACTTTATCAGCAGTGTTGTTATCCGCAGTTTTATAAAATGTTTTGATAGAGACCTTTTCCGGAATAGGATCAATCGGTTTATTCTTATCATATTGATTTGGATAGGCTCCATAACCTTTTGCCATATATTATACTCCTTCTTCAGTAGATTTTCTGTTTGCATACAACGCATAGCTTGCCGCTATCCGTGCTTTTAATATCGAATCGGCAGTACCGAATGATAAAAAGAGATTTTTGAGTGTAGCGTTTTCATCCTTAATGGTGCGGGCAACGGTATAGCGAAAGTTACTCCGCCAAACCATTTCGCGGACATTGCCGTTCCGCACTTGTTTTTCCCGATTTGCAAAACCGATGAGTTTATACACAGGAGCTGTACCAAGTTTCTCATCATTCATGTATTGTGCCAGCTGTTCTCCATAACCGAGATAGGTATGGAAGTCTTCCCATGAAACGGAAGTATCAAAAACGGTAACGGCATTTTTCGTTACAAGACCAACCTGTACTGCCCGATCGCCGTTAAAGTCTTTTGATAATTCCAGCTGTTCTTCCGCTGTTTCGGCAATATTCCGTACAGGTAGCGAAGGGAAAGCCAATACCAGTCCTCCTGAAAGGGTAACGGAGGGATTATTATTCGTAAGTTTTTGCAGCTCCTGCCGGAAATCGTAGGCAAAATGTAAAACAACATCCCATGCACCGAGTACACAGAGGTCATCACCGCCTGAAAAGACGGTATAAATTTTATTGTTATAATAAGGATGTTGTTCGACGAAATACGCATAGTAGGTAGAGAAAAAATAATGCAAGATACGGCTCATTTCCGCATAGCGGGCAAGCGACATACGTGCTCCAAGCGATGAGGTAAAAACCAGACCGAGATTATCAATGTCAGCTTTAAACATTGCAAGCTTCCGATTCCCGGCGGAATCTTTCACGATATCCTCAAACATTTTAATCGTACCGTCTTTTTCTTTTGGTGCGGTATACGGTAAGTTGATACGGGGTAAGCCAGCCTGAAATTTATTGATAATATACGTTACACTCTGCGCATCGGTATTACGCTGCTGTTTTTCGTGTGACACTTCAACTAATTGTTCAAATGATGCCATATCTTTTAATCGGTCACTATGAAAAACAACCCCGCCGGTTTTTACTAAGCGTTCCCCGATCTTTTTTAAGCTATCACAGTGCTTACATATTGGTCTATCACCGTCAAGACCGGATGCAGGATGCACACCGCAAAAAGCACATTCACCGTTTTTCTGTAGATCATCATACAGGGAACTCAGCACAGCCCCATGTTTTGTGAGCGCTTTTTGCATTTTACGCTGTTTGCACTCTTCGGCATTGTAGCCTACTTCGTTAATACTGCGGAGGATATGCTCCTTATCTATATCCAATGCTGAAAGTTCAACCCCATTTGAAAGAATAAAAAACAGCTTACCGGCAAATTCTTTTAAAAAATAGGTTTCCAAATGTTCTTGTAATGCTTCGATATGCCTCAGCGTTTTATCGGTGTTATGCACTAATAACAGGAATTTTCCGCCCGCAGTCGTGATGATATTAGCACTTGTCAATGCAAAATCTTCTATTATATAGTCTGCACATACTTCGCTCAGCGCCCAAAGCTGAAAACTGCGTGCACGTAACAGTTTTGCATTATTTTTTGGTATTTGTAAATCGAAAATATATTTTTGAATACCGGACATATCGCCATTGATAAGCCGAAATTTTTTAGCAGCGGTATCATAAAGAGCATTTTCAGTGCAGGCTCCGGTTTCAGTATGATAGCGATAGAGCGCTGCAGCAAAGGCAGCCGTCAATTTTGCATGCTGAAAAAGGCTAATATCTTGTTCATCCTGATCCGAGGCTGGAATACACCACCAGTATTGTTCTAACAGAGACACAAGTGCCGGTAAAAACTGCCGAAATGACAGTCCTTTTAGCTTTTTAAAATCGGCACGGAATTGTGTCCAGTGTTGTTTATATTCTTCCTGAGTAGCTTTCGCTGATGTTGATGGTAAGATTGCAGCTTCTTCTAATGGCTGCAGCCTATTAAAGGCTTTCACCGGTGCCCCTTTTTCGCTCAGATGCAAAGTAGTAAGGATATTAATCAATGGAACAGCCCGTTCCTCACCTCGATGGGATTGCTGTTTTGAAACAGCTTCCGGATTTATTTTGGAATCAGACAGTCCCAAACTTAATCGGCAGCTGTACGCAATCAGCTGCTGAGTAAATGCGAGAGATGTATCTTCCGGTACAGTCTGTTGTGATGCTAATGTAATAACCACACCGGCATCCAATTCCGGCGGTAAACAATCCTGTATTGCTCCTAAAAGCTCTACCGATCCGGCATTATACAACCATGCAGCTAATACTACTTCTTTAAACTGATCGCTCATATATTTCATTAACCCTTTCTTTCCATTATGGAGCCGATTCTCTAAGCTGTCAAGAAAAACTATCGCAACATATTTCACACTATAACATCATACACGAGTCCTGCATTGGATCACTTGAACCTGCCAAGCCGCAGATTTTCCGTTTTCCCCTATCACAGGCACAGATGGGGAGAATCAGAATCGTATCATCATCACGGATAATAGCGTTGAGCCGTTTTTCTAGTTGAGCCATCGTATCTGCTGTTATATGCGCTTCAAATATTGACTTTTGCAACCGCCACGCATAGGATGAGATACACTTTGCAACACGAGCTAAACGGCGAGGATGGCGAATATCATACGCAATAAGCCAGTAGCGTTCTTCTTGCATATTAGAGCATGAAATACGGGATTTCCAACGGACACGGGGGTTTTCCCAATACCTTTATCCCTTGTACACAAGTGTGGCATACCGGATAAATATGAAGACTGTCGCATTCCGGATCGATAAGCGCAGAGAGCTGGTCAAACACATCGTCTAAGTGGGCAGGAACAAGCTCACAAGAAAAGAGAGAGTGCTGTATACGGGTACCGATATTTTCGAGCAGCTGTGCCGTTTTAGTGCGTGCATCGGTATCACTAATATCGTACGCAATATAGTAGATCATTTGAAATAGTACGGTGTATACGGCTGCTGACCGTTCAGCATATTTTTGTATACGGTAATTTGCTTAAAAATCAGTTCGTTATACGATATTCTTTTTTTCTTACCTCCTGAAAAAGCGAGCTTATTCATCTTTTCTTGAAAAGCAGCAATGACTTTTTTTAATCCCTCTTCTGTAAGGAGCACCGCTTCGGTAATCTTTTGCTCACTTTGTTCTAATTCACAGGGGTAATCGGAGCTATCGGGAGAAAAGTCAGCACATTCAAAATCTTCCGGTTTGAGCATACCGAGATTAAATAGTGCACAACAGAGCGTATCTGCAATAGCTGTCCGTAATTCTTCCACAAGGTCGAACGCCAATGCAGCTGCTCCGTATGCATTGGCATGCAGTGTTCCCACCATCGGATCCAGTCCTTGAGTTTCTAAAACAGTGTGTATTTTTGTTGTTAAAACAGTATACAGAAAACTTAATACAGCATTGACGTTGGATCGAGGCGGATTTTTAGTACGGTTTGGAAATTCTGCCCATAAAGGCTTAATATTATATCGAAATACACTGAAATACCACTTTGACGCATTTCCTTCAATACCGCGTAATGATTCAAGAGAGGTTATGGCTTCGGCTTTTTCGATAAGCTGTTTGATCCTTGTAATAGCCGTTTGTATTTCTGCATCTACTTCTGTTGTTTTTCTTTTAATACGCTGCATAAAAGACAGTTGATTTTTTATTTTACCGATAACAATCCCCTTTGCGACCTGCAGCGTTTGTGCCGGATTATCCATGAGCCGATATTGCTGTTGCCGCAAAAACACATTTTTGTTATTTGCATAGACAAGCCGCGCATTAAAATAGCCATTGGTAGAAATAAAACTCACCGGTATTCTATATTTCGAAAGCATCCTCAACGCATCGCCGCTTATCGAAACTTTACCGATGAGCATAAGCTGTTCCACCTTAAAAGGGAATAATACTTGTGTTGTGCCGTCCGGCTTGGAAAAGATGAGCGTTTCATCCCGTTTTCCGAGCTTTCCTACATTGGACAAAATATACACATCTGACATATATCTTTAGTATAGCACAGGCTATTGCTGCTGTCATTGAGTATTTTATTTGCATAGAGGCGACATTCCTTACGCTATTCCGCACCATAGTATAGCAATGAGCAAACATCTATATGGATACTTTGTGTGTATGTGTATTAACCTCCTCTATTTTCACACGGCTGGCGAAAAAACTCTTTAAACAATAATTTCTGTTTTTTCTGCTTGCCCTTTCTAAAGGAGGTGTGATAGAATAAAGACATAGGTTTTAACTGCTTTTTGACAAAATCGCAAACCTCTAAAAAGTGCCCAAAACCCGCTTTTTAGGGGTAGGTTTGCGAAAATATATAAGTCTTTATTATCACAATGATTACAGGATTCATTATGTCTATTTTTTCTATTTTTTTAGGGATCGCCCTCGTTTTACCAGAGGTTTTCGAAAACATCTTTTTAAGTCAATACCTCACCAATCCTTACCCCGCGCGCTCTCTAAAAATCAGACCTGCTTTAAGGGATTAAGACTAATATAACCCCCTATAGTGTTTGTCTTATAGCTATCTCTAAAAATCAGACCTGCTTTAAGGGATTAAGACTAGATATTGCTGCCAGAAGCTTTTTATAGATTCGCCTCACTCTAAAAATCAGACCTGCTTTAAGGGATTAAGACCATACGAAAATAAGGTTTGTTACATTTTGTCCTACTACTCTAAAAATCAGACCTGCTTTAAGGGATTAAGACAAATTTTATATTTCCTAATGTTCCTTTTGTTGAATAAACTCTAAAAATCAGACCTGCTTTAAGGGATTAAGACTTTTCGTCGCCGTTCAGCTTCTTGATGTGCTTTTTTTGCCTCTAAAAATCAGACCTGCTTTAAGGGATTAAGACAGGAATAACGCAGACGTCAACATCGTCATTGTTTAGAAAGGCTCTAAAAATCAGACCTGCTTTAAGGGATTAAGACCGATAAGATAGTTGCGAACTCCTCTTGAAAGATATCCTACTCTAAAAATCAGACCTGCTTTAAGGGATTAAGACAAAATTCGAAGACGGTTTTACCTTTCAACATTTTATCGCTCTAAAAATCAGACCTGCTTTAAGGGATTCTCTCAAGAGTGTACCTCCTTGTACACTCTTGAGGGCGAGTTTTTGCCAACGCAAAAACTCGCTGCTGCGTCGAACCACGCCCATCCGTGGGCGTTCTGAAACGGAGTTGCGCAAAAAGAATCACGGCTCAGCTTTTTTTAGAACAAACGACTGGAACCAAGGCGGGTTCCGCGTGGAACCAGCGGTGTCCGTGCCGCTACTGAAACGGAGCTGCGGAGAGGGAAAAGTTGGTAAGAAAAACTGGAAGGTTTGTCTTACATACAACAACATTCTGCTTTGAGGGGTAATTGTAAAGAGGGTATACAGGATATGCCCCCTCTTTACCCGTCATTTTTCTTTTTGGGGTTATAGGGGGCTTTTTCTTTTTATCGGAAAAAAAGAAAAAATCCCCTAACCTTCTTAGACCTGCTTTAAGGGATTAAGACAGCTCAAGGATGTACGTCCTTGTACATCCTTGAGCACGAGTTTTTGCGGGAGCAAAAACTCGCTGCTGCGTCGAACCACGCCCATCCGTGGGCGTTCTGAAACGGAGTTGCGCAAAAAGCATCACTACTCAGCTTTTTATTCAGAACCAAGTTTTGGAACTAAGGAGGGTTCTTAGGGAAGATTGCTGCGCCGGCTCGCAATTTACCTAAGTCGCCGTTTTTCTTTTTGGGGTTATAGGGGGACTTTTCTTTTTATCGAAAAAAAAGAAAATACCCCCTAAGTTTCTGACCTGCTTTAAGGGATTCTCTCAAGAGTGTACCTCCTTGTACACTCTTGAGGGCGAGTTTTTGCCAACGCAAAAACTCGCTACTGCGTAGAACCACGCCCGTCCATGGGCGTTCTGAAACAGAGTTGCGCAAAAAGCACCACGGCTCAACTTTTTATTCAGAACCAAGTTTTGGAACCAAGGCGGGTTCTGCGTGGAACCACACCTGTCCGTGCCGCTACTGAAACGGAGTTTGCGAAAGAGGGAAAAGTTGGTAAGAAAAACCGAAAGGTTTGTCTTACATACAATAACATTCTTCTTTGAGGGGTGTTTGTAAAGAGGGCATACAGGATATGTCAGGGATTCCGCATTATAAGCTTTTGTAGATAAAATTCAGTGAAACCACTGCTATACGTAACAAAAAACCAAGTTTTTAATCGTAAAAAAGGCTTCATACCTTCAAGTGTAAAGACTTTTCTATGGTTTAGAACATAGATTTCATGTGTTTTTATTTATAATGCGGAATCCCTGCAGGATATGTCCCCTCTTTACCCGTCATTTTTCTTTTTGGGGTTATAGGGGACTTTTTCTTTTTATCGGAAAAAAAGAAAAAGACCCCTAACTTTCCTCAGACCTGCTTTAAGGGATTCTGTCAAAGAATGTACGTCCTGTACATTCTTTGACGGTGAGTTTTGAGCAAGGCTCAAAACATCACTTCTGCGTGGAACCACCGCCGTCCGTGGCGGTACTGAAACGGAGTTGCGTAAAAAGCATCACTGCTCAGCTTTTTTTAGAACAAACGACTGAAACCAAGGCGGGTTCTTAGGGTAGATTGCTGCGTCGGCTCGCAATCTAGCTAAGTCGCCGTTTTTCTTTTGGGGGTTATAGGGGGCATTTTCTTTTTATCGGAAAAAAAGAAAATGCCCCTAACCTTCTTAGACCTGCTTTAAGGGATTAAGACAAGAAGACTGAAGTATTGAAGTTAAACTGATCATAACTCTAAAAATCAGACCTGCTTTAAGGGATTCTCTCAACAGTGTACATCCGTGTATACTGTTGAGGGCGAGTTTTTGCGGAAGCAAAAACTCGCTGCTGCTGACAGGATGTCAGTGGTTCCAAACAGTATCGAGTTTTTCATTAGAAAAACTCGAAGCTCAGAAATGTGCACGGACGTACATTTCTGAGCATTGGTATCCGTGCCGCTACTGAAACGGAGCTGCGCAAAAAGCCTCACTGCTCAACTTTTTATTCAGAACCAAGTTTTGGAACCAAGGCGGGTAATTGCTGCGCCGGATCGCACACACAGTACGAAACGTTGAGCAATACTCATACAAGCTGCCTCGGGGTTGTTGATTTAAAATTTGACATCTTTTATAAAAGGGCCTATGATAGCTGTATCGAATTTATTTATTTCAACCTAATTTTTAATGGAGAATATAAAAATGAATGAATATGAACAATTTAAATATCTTTTAGAATATTTTGTAACGCATCTTGAATGGCTCGCCAATAAAGATATAACGTTTCCTGGCTATACGGCATATCTCAAACATCTGATAACGCAAAATAATTTTTATGCTACGGGTCAAGGGTATAAAGGTGACAATATTCAAAAGCAAATAGAGGATTGGGATACCTATACTGAGGGGCATGTTTATATTAATATACAACCTAATTTTGGCAATTACAAAACGCGGAAATCTTATCTCACTTGGCAGGGTACCGGTTTAAATGTGATTGCTGATTGGCAGAATACTAAGCATATAGTTTCGCTTCGATTAGAAGAATACCAATATTGGACAAAAGAGAAAAACAGAATCGACTTAGAAGCATGCCATACGCTAACTGAACTGGGGCTTTTTGACGGAAAGCCTCCTAATGAAACATTAAAGCAATTTTTTAATAAATATGCAGACCTTATTATTGATTGGAATGAGCAGGAAAAAAGGAGTAATGAAATGGAACAAATAAAACCTTATATTGAACTACTAAAAGCGAACAAAAATATTATTCTGACCGGCGCCCCCGGTACGGGTAAAACATATTTAGCTAAACGAATTGCTATGGCAATCATCGATGTGAACAGTGACGAAGAACTGGAAAAAAGCAATCAGTATGCTTTCGTTCAATTTCATCCTTCATACGATTATACCGATTTTATTGAAGGACTACGTCCTAAGTCCGATGGAAATAACAACATAGGTTTTGAACTGAAAAACGGAATATTTAAGGCCTTTTGTAAAAGGGCTATTGAAAATTTCGATAACAGCAAAAAATCACTTGAAGAATTGCAAAAAGAACAGTTGCTTTCCGACAGCCTTGCTGCTTTTATTGAAAATATAGACAGTGAGATTAGTCAGTACGGTGAATTTAAATTGTACGGGATTAGCGGAAATATTTGTGCTCCGATTGTGAGTATTAATGATGATAGTTTTACAACAAAATCAAAAAATGGTAATGCACTTACTACATCATTAAAAACAATACTAAGCAAATATGAAAAATATAAGCAATATCAAAATATTACGTGGACTGCTAAAGATGTTAGCGAAAAATTGGACATAACATATCATCATACGTATTTTTTTGCATTTTTAAAAGCTTTTGATAATTTTTGCCAAGAGCACAAAATCAGTCAGGCAACAAATACTATCATATCCACCGAAAAAAAAGACTTTGTGTTTATTATTGATGAAATCAATAGAGGTGAAATTTCAAAAATATTCGGAGAACTTTTCTTTTCAATAGATCCGGGCTATCGCGGTAAGAAAGGTTCGGTAAAGACCCAGTATGCTAATTTGCATATAGACGAAGAAGATCTTTATGTACCGGAAAACGTATATATCATAGGCTCAATGAACGATATAGATCGCAGTGTCGAAACATTCGATTTCGCAATGCGGAGACGCTTTACATGGTGTGAAGTTACCGCAGCAGACAGTGCCCAAAATATGCAGCTGTCGGATAAAACAAAGCATAAACTATCCAATTTAAACGAGCAAATTTCCAACACTGAAGGATTAAGCGATGCATATCAGATAGGGGGTGCTTACTTTCTTGATTCAAACGGTATCGAACGGCGTGATTATACCGATATATGGAACTATCGGCTAGAGCCTCTTTTAAAAGAATATCTACGAGGGTTGCCAGATAGTGATCAAAAACTTGAAGCAATGAAAGAAGCCTTTAATAAAGAATAATATGCGCACAACTGATAATAACGGCGGAAAACTCATTACGGAACTCTTTGATGAGCAAGATAAAACCGATATCAATGATTTAGCATATATTGCAAATCGTACTTTGGCTGTTTTACAAGAGGAAAATCCGGACTTGCTCATTTTTCCTCATTCATTAGGACACTACCATGACGACATTGAGAGTAGCTCTGTTTTTGATATGGGTGAAGAAACCATTACAACACACAACATAATGGGGTTTGTCGGACGAAATACAAGCCGAATAACTATTACATCCCGTTTTGCAAAAAATGATCAACATGATTATTTTCTACATTATATGCTGCAAAAAGTTCTTTCTATCTATCTTTTAAATTTTGACCAGACGCGCGATAAAGAAAATATTTGGAATTTTTTACTATATCTATTTCCCTATTATTTAAAAAAAGCTTATTCGCAAGGTTTGTACAAAGCGTATAAACGACAACCGTACAACGATATAAATCTAAAAGGAGCGCTTGATATTCAACAGCATATTCACAGCAATATTCCGTTTACCGGAAAGATTGCTTATATAATGCGAGAAAGGAGTGTTGATAATCCTGTCACGCAACTTATTAGGCATACGATTGAAGTTATTAAAAACAACCCACGCGCGAACAGTATTTTAACACGTGATAGCGAGACTTTAGATATTGTCAGACACATTATTTTTACAACACAACACTCATATAACAAACATGCACGACAAAAAATAATCTCGCTTAATATGCGATATATTGCACATCCGTATTATACCGAATATACGATGTTACAAAAAATATGTTTGAAAATTCTCCGGCATGAGAATATAACATTCGGTAATAAAAAAGATAAAATCTATGGGCTGGTATTTGATGGCGCATGGCTTTGGGAGGAGTATTTAAATACAATTCTCCATGAAATATTTATTCACCCCGAAAATAAAACAAGAAAACATCGTTGTTATCTTTTTGAACACAATGGTTCGCCATTTCAAGCAATTTATCCGGATTTTATCAGTAAGAATAAACCGAAAATAGTTGGTGATGCAAAATATATACCGCTTGATAATCAAAAAGAATATTCCGCTGAATCTCAAAAAGCGGTCAGTATATATTATAAAACGATCAGCTATATGTATCGTTTTAATGCAATGAAAGGAATAATACTATTTCCGACTAAAACAGAAAAAAATTTTTATGAAGACTATACTATTATAGACACAAATGGAATACTAAAAAAGATAGGACTTGCTATTCCTCAATCAGCGCATACTTTTGCAGATTTTATTAAAATAATGCACCAAAATGAGCAGGACTTATTGAAAAATCTATTACTTTGGAGGCAGGAGTGAATATATACTTTCGCCAAAACGTAAAATGATATACACTAGGGATATACAAATAAGCGATAAATGCAGATAGATATACAGTTTTTCTATATATACAGCTATACAGCAAAGATCAGCGCTAATACGGCATCACTTGTATAGCACAAAGATAAAAAAGAAGTACTCTATGGCGCGTAAATTTATTTCGTTTCTCGGCACCGGTAAATATGAAAAATGTCATTATATATTACAAGATAAAAAAATTGAAAATGTAAAATTTGTCCAAGAAGCATTGCTGCAAATAAAATGCTCTCAGTTTACAAAAGCGGATGGCATTTTCTTTCTTTTAACTGAAAAAGCACGCCAAACACATTGGATACACAACGAAACCGGTGAAAAAAATTTGGAAGAAATCATAAATAATCTATATCCAGATAAAACTTCTAGCCCAACCATACAAGCAGTTTCCATTCCAGACGGAAAAAATGAAGCGGAAATTTGGCAGCTTTTCCAAACAATCACGTCACTTTTGAAAGCAGAGGATTCTGTTATTTTTGATATAACGCATGGCTTCCGCTCCCTTCCCATGTTGGCTTTTGCTGCACTCAATTACACAGCATTTTTAAAACAGATCACAATCGAAGGTATTTATTACGGCGCGTATGAAGCACGAATCGAAGATACCGCGCCGATTTTTGATCTCACTGAATTTTATGCCTTAATGCAATGGGCTAGTGCTGCGGATTCATTTGTCAATTACGGGTATGCCGATAAGTTATCAAATTTAATCAACGAAAGTGCATCTAAGCATATAGGATCAAAAGCGGCAAGCTCAAGATTAAAAGAGGTCATCGACAATCTTAATACCGTCCGTGGAAAAAATATAATGGAAGGAACTGCATTTAAAAAATGTCTGCAACAAATTGAAAAGATAGAAACTGACACGGCACGCTCTTCTGCTCACCCTGCATTTCAGCCTCTCTTTGAGCAAATCAAAGACGTATTCAGTCCTTTTAAAGAAAATCACCCCCATAGTTTTTTGGATGCAGCTCGATTCCATTTACAACACGGACGGGAACAACAAGCCATTACCCTCTTGCAGGAAGGACTGCTCACGGCACTGATCCATCACACAGACCTCGACTATTCAGATAGAACTATACGGATAACAACTGCCCGGCTGATACAAAAAAAACGAGAGAAAAAATGAGAAACTTAATGAGAAATGGCCTCAAACGGAGAGCGAAAAAGAGACTATCGCAGCGATTCAAATATCCCCACTATTTAAAAGCATTATCGAGACCAATCTATATGATAACCTTACTCAGCTGCGGAATGATATAAATCATGGAGGATATAATGACAGCAGCGCCTCAGCATCAAAAATCATCAATAACACAGAACGATATTATAATAAAGCAGCGCAGTTGTACAATACCTACGTCGGCAGCTCAGGGATTCCGCATTATAAATAAAAACACATGAAATCTATGTTCTAAACCATAGAAAAGTCTTTACACTTGAAGGTATGAAGCCTTTTTTACGATTAAAAACTTGGTTTTTTGTTACGTATAGCAGTGGTTTCACTGAATTTTATCTACAAAAGCTTATAATGCGGAATCCCTGGTCGGCAGCTCTAGCATAGAATGATGAAGATGCAGTACTGAGAAACGTTTGAAGGATGTTTTAATAATTCAATAGGTATAAATCAAAGAATTGTAAAAGAAAAAGGAGTAGATTTACAACAGCTCGAATGCTAAATCAGACCAGTACTCTTTTTTGAGCTCCCTGAGTTCTGTACGTGTTTTCCATTGCAAACCGGCAAGTTCTGCTGCGGCTTCGGGATAATAGCCGTCTTTACATTGCGCAAAAAATACGATGCCCAGATGGACAAGACCAACACTGGTATCCATTTCGTTAATAATTCCTTTATAGTGGAATCACGCTGAAAATTTTTCAACTCTTCTGAAAGTTCTCGATATAAACCATTAAAGACCGTTTGCAGCAGCGTTTCCGCTTTATCTATTTCATCGATATGTCCGCCGATACCGCATGAGTATAACCCATGCAGCCTTGCTTCGTTTCTATGGCGAGGATAGCAGGCAAATCGTCCATATACATCCGCAGTGATAATATATGGGATAAGCTGCTTATAAGATGTATCCTGCTCTGCATACTCCCGTTCTATCCAATGCGGTACGGCATCGGCAAAAAGAGTGTCGAACGGTATCGCAAAAGCACCGGTAGTACCGGTAATTGCAGACGGTATACCACGTGTGGAATCGGTCTATCAATTCTTCTTTATCTAAAAGCCTGAGTCCGTGCCCTATTCTATCTGCAGTGAGATGATATACTGCTTGCCAAATACTTTCCACGGATTCAGTTTATCCAGGGAAATCCTATTTTATAAAAACACTCAGGGTCACGGAATGTCCCAAATAGCAAGGTATCAAAAAGCTCTTCAGTACCGCGGAACATTTTTATAAATGTGAGTAACTGCGCATAAAACCGTTTAAAATCATTTTTTTTAAGCGAAAATATCGCTTGCCGAATACTGTTCAGTGTTGAAACATCTTGCACTGCGATAGCATTACGTACCGCAGTCGTGAACTGAATATCATTACACGTATACAGAGCATCTGTTTCAGCCTCTGCAGTTTCGATAATTTCCGTACTAGAAAGAACACCGCCTAAATGAGAATGTAATTCCGCTTTTGGCAGTTTTTTCAGCAGCACCAAATCTTTTTCTTTATCCTTGCCGATGATAGTTGCTTGTAAGCGGTGGATTTTTCCGGATCTAAAAAAGAAAGCTTGTGGAATGCAGGACGTTCCAGTGTTTTTTTCATCAAAAGCGATTCTGAAAAATTGCGGTAGAGATTTGAAGATTGATCTTTCAGCTGCTGTATTTTGAGAGCAAATCTACTGCCATCACAAAACAGACACCGGTTATCATCCGTAAATTGCACCGGCGGATAGGAGATAGACTCGTCCATCAATATAAAATTTTTAGGGATATTCCGGTTAATTACCACCGGCAGAAAATACCGGCTGTATTCACCTGCGGTAGACTCAAGGCAATCGGCATTAAATGTGTTCCGTATCTCTTTGTTTCCGGCAGGGAACGCATCAATAATATGGAAGATAGCATCACATCCAAAAAGATAGCCGGCATCCTGCATATCGGCGCTCATTGTTTTTCTGCCGCCTGCAAGCGAGAGATAACAGCGCCCTCCGCGTGCGTGGGCACGCTGTACCGCCGCAGCCGCTGAAGCGTAGATACAAGAACGCATCTCAAGAATTTCTTTTTCAGTTTGCAGTTCACTAACACCATGGCAAACAATGATTTTGAGCTGAACATTTTGTGTTTTCGCCCAGCTGCACAGCGGCTGCAAAGCCTTTTCGTTATTTTCCGGGCTAACCAGCCATAATTCATCAACCGGTTTGATGCCGTACCGTTCCCGGATTGTTGTACATTCCTCATTGCCGGCAAAAAAAGGAAAGTCTTCGGGATTAGTAAAACCGAAAAGCTCCGGAACAATCTGCCATGATGTACCAAAAGTTGTTATTAAAATATGCATACGGTTTGCTCTCACGATATCAAGGTATACCGGCGGAAGCGGATGTGCCGAAAAATATACGAACGCTGTACCGTTTCTCCGCTACGGGTTTCCGTTGCCTCCCGCCGCGTAACCGAATGCAGCGGAATCAGCCCCGATTTTAAACAATAGCACACCAATGCGGTAACCGCTCCCGCTTCCCCTTGAATAACAATCGGCATACCGGAAGAGGCATAGCTATCAATCCATTGCGTGAATGGCAAAAGAAGCTGCGCAGAAATATCATCCGGCGGAAGCTGTGCCCAGAGATCAGCCGTCTTCGGCGGCGGGTACACAATAGCTTCTACCCCGAATGTTGTTTTTAATTCATCTCTTTGATTTTCTGTCAGCTGATGATTGAGTAAACAGAGTGCATTCATACTTCTTCCTTCAATATTTTAAATAATGTTACGACCGCTGCGGAACCTTTTTTTACGATACGCGGATAACTTTCCGGTGAAGGATATTTCTTTGTTTCTTTATCCCGTGCTCCGCCATGTGCAATCTCGTTCCGTAAATTTTCTAATTGATATAAATCATATAAACGGTTGTCTTTGATCAGCTTTTTGTACAGATCTCTTCCGTAATCTTTCCACCAATCATAATCGCCGATATAAGCATCGCTTGCATATTTTTGTACAATAGCAGTTTCCGCACATACCTGTAATGCGATAACCGCCTGCGTTATCAAACCTTTTTCTTCAAGCAGTTGAGAATATGCATAGAGCATTTCCGGTAAGGTATCTTTATGAAGCCGCTCATAGATTCCTGCTACTATCCCTTTTGCCTTTTGTATCCATTCAAACTGATCGGTAAGATCCTTTTTTAGCGCATTATTGATTTGCTTCATTACTTCGGCTATTTGTAATGAATAATTACATTCGATAATCTTGCTCAACCGCTCCAGCGCTTTTGCACCTTCTTCCCAATACGGGAACAATTTTTTTGCAAGCGGTTTTGCATTTAATTTTTCTTCAAACAAGCGAAGGCAAGAAGCATATTCGTAAAAATCCCAATACGGCGATAAATTCCGTACATACGATATATCTTGATCCCGTACGTATTCTCCATATACTAATTCAACCGGAAAGATAGTATCCGCGTTTCGAGCAAGCGAATGAAACTGTATTGCCTGATAAAGCAGGATCGGCATAGAGCGAAAGCCATGTGTTATATCCAGTAAGACTCGTGTATCGGGTTTAAGTGTTGAAACAAGCCGTGTATAAATGTCGAAAATTTCTTGCGAAGTATCTTCATCAATTTTTGGAACATGTACCGCTATCGTAAACGGAATGTGATACCGTTCGGATAAATATGCCTCCAGTAGTTTTCTATTTTCTTCCGAAATTCCCTTTGCTGGAGTTTTCTCTTTCGGTTCACACTCTTCTTTCAGCGCCATCCATAAATCCAGTTTACTGTCATCGGTTTCATCAATAAAAACATCCCAGCTTGAAGTATAAGACCCTATCAGCACAATTTGTTCAAAGTCTTTATACCGCTCTGTCAGCAGCGCATGCAAAAAAATACGGGTTTCGCATTTGTGACCATTAAGAAATTGGTACCGTGTATTTTTATACTTTCCGTCTTGCTCATTATACATTCCCGTCCCCACTGATGAAATGAGCGTGTACGCCATAGTTACTCCTCTTGATTAGTTGAGTATCTCGAAAAATTACACCACGTGTTTAAGAATTCCCACTCAATACTGCCAAACAGTATAGCATAAAAACCATAAAGACCGAAGATGTACGATACCACATACCAGGGATTCCGCATTATAACGAGAGCAATACTCTATCAAGGCAATCTTCTCGTTTGTTGCACAGGTGTTGCTTATGGAGAAGCGCTATTACAATAAGCTGCCCAGATGGTACGGCTTATTGTAATGCCGAGTTTGCCATTTGGCAAACATCGTCTATTGATTGCACTTTTTCATTTCATTGCAAATGCTGCCTTGTGCACATCTGTCAGTGAGGTCAAAAAATATCTTTGTTCAACGGATTTCTTCCCAGTCTTCTTTACCGTTCTTTCGCACACGAGCATTCCAACTCCATTGAGATTCTTCCATGCATCTTTTTCTGAAAGCCAATCAATATTCCCGCAAAGATAACAGGTGCGTTTTTCAATTCGTCCGTGTCCAATTTCAATGCTATATTCTCCACGCTGAATATTGTAATACTGACAATAAGCGTCATCACAAGGGTGCTCAAAAAACTCTTTTACATCCCGATGGATCGATTGCTGATTCGTGCGGAGGATTTAATATCCGTTGTATCATAGCAAAGGGTATTAAATCCGACTGCAATCACCTTATGAGAACAACACCCCGACGCAGAGCGTCGGGGTGTTGATTTCCTTTCAGAGAAATAACATACTCTGCTTCCTTTTCTGCTATTTTCTCCACGATTTTTTTCTGACACCCCATCGCGTCTATAGTAACAATCATTCCTTTTAAGTCTAACAGATCCAGAAGTTCAGGAATGGCGGTAATTTCATTTGATTTTTCTTCTGTTTTCACCTGCCCGAAGCACACACCGAGGGAGTGCGCCCTGAGCTGAAACGACATGAGCGGCTTTATGAGCTCTTTTATCTTCGCCTGTCGGTGCATATTCAGAGTGTCGGATGGTTTTCCCGTTAATCGCCACCACTTCATTTTCTGCAATATTCTTGCCGAATGTCTCTCGTGCATATTCTATGAATACTTTTTCAAGCTGCTTTGCATCAATCCTTGCAAGTACGCGCAGAATCGTATCGCTGCTGGGTATGCCATTTTCCAGTTTCAGATATTTTTTGAGGGTTTGTTCGCTTAATGTTGCATAAAATTGTATTTGTTCCTTAAAATTCAGCAGCCGAATAAAATATACATTTTAGAGGATGCTGAATTAGTACGCGATAGCGTACCTATAATCTGTGATGTTTACCGAAAGACAAACTCATCGGTTAACGAGGCCTCCTTATTGCGGCTGCCGAAGTTATACCTTCTATACTTTTATACCCGCACAATACTCCCACAAACACGAGCATCAGTATATCGACGAGATTGTGTTTCTTGCATCTTTCGATTCTTTCGTCTTTAATGTTCTCAAATGATTCTTGTAATGTCATTGTTCCACCCCAAGAACATTTTACCATCTTTTATACCGTGTGAGCTACTGTTTTTTTTGACACTATTTATAATGCGGAATCCCTGTTCACAACGCCTTCCTTTGTGCCGTAATATGCAGCGTTTTCTCTATCTTTAAGAGGAATGGTATTACTTCCATTTTACCGGTAGCATCTTTAGAATTATCGACAGGCAACTTTATTTCAAATGGATTATCATTTGACCACACCACAATCGAAAGTGTAAGGGCAGCATCTTTTTTACCTGAAAAATGAATGACAACCGGAAAATTCGGACGAGGAGAAGACACAAACGTTGCCGTATCGCCGGAAGCATTTTGTTCAAATCGAACATCGGATTCAAAAATTGCAATATCATTCACTGCACTCAATGTTACGGCAAATGCTTCAATTTTTAACGGTGAATCAATGGTTATAGCCCCGATGCTGCGCTCAAAGTAATTTTCAAATGAGGTACGAACAGTTAAAAAACTATCCGCAGTTTCCGCTGAACCCTGTGTATTACCGCGGGTATAATCCGTTATGCTTTCTTCCGCCGAAGAATCAATATATTTTTTTACAACACTGCTTTCATCACCGTTAAGGTGTTGAATCAACATCCAGCGATTATGAACGTTATTCCTTGTTGCCGGCATAATAAATACCCAAAGCGCTAACACAAGAAACAGCCCACCCATAACCTTACATTGAATCGGTATCCTAAAAAACGGTTTAGTAATTTTTCTTTTCTTATCGATACTAAGACCAAGCCTGATTAAAAACAGATCAAACGGAACAAAAATACAGGCTGATGCAAGGTTGATAAAAAATATGATATGGAACATATACTCGCGATAAAGGATAATATGCGTCACAACCGGCATAAGTGGTAAAAAAAGACACACAATAAATATAATTTGCAGTACAATATTTTTAAAATGATAGGCAGCTAACGAGACAAAATATATCACCATAAAGATAATTGAAAACGAAAGGTTAAAAAATGAAAAAATAAAAATATTCAACAAACAAACAACATGAGCAATAAATCCGTAAATAAAGCGATTGGCTGGAAGTGGAATAAATTTATTAAATGCGGTAACGGTAAACATAAAAAACAGTGCAAACACATATTTAATCAATAGCGCTGTCAATGGAAATGAATTCAGTTCGCTCACAGACGAAAAACGCAGGTAAAAAAGCACTTCCGTTATCTTAGAACCTAAGAAAAAACTGAGCCAATTGACCAAGAAAAAATAGATCGGTATCCACCACAATTTAAATAAATCTTTTACATGTTGATCCCGTTTTTTCCCGAATAAAAAGCTAAAAAACATCAACCATAGCAGGAATACAATTGATGACACAATAAGCGTTATGACTATATGCTGCTCGTTGATGATAATAAGTTTCTTATGCAACTTCAAAACAAAATAATGAGTATCCCATTCATTACTCATACTTTGAATAACTGCCGGTGCAACCGAAGAAAAAAAATCCGATAAATCCGCACCGGTTTCTATTTTTATCGCTGGAATATTCGCCTCATTATAGAGCCGTAAAGCAGAATCATCAGGCAACCAACCGAGACGGTGGAACACAACCGCATTAGTATAAAAATCAATAGGAATATTTTTTTGTTCCAAAGAGGCGTATACCGCCTTTAGGAACCATGCAGGGGTTGTACCTTTCGATGTTCCCGTAATAATCCGCGCGCCATCAGATTTATCGGGGGCAACAAGACATACAGCGGCATTCGGATACGTGATCAAAGTTTGAATTAACGCCTTAGTCCCCTCGTATCGCTTTACAGGAACATCAACCGGTAATTCGGAAATATCATTTTTCGTAATAGCAACAATGATATGGGTATCCGGCGCCTCAGCGGATAATTTTTGCGCATATTTTTGCAGTTGCAGGGTTATAGCAGTAGCTTGATTATCACTGCCTGCCGATGCGGTAAAGACAATAACCTTATCCGTTTTAGGCCCGAATTCATAAAAAATATTTTCTGCAATCAGACCTTGCGCCGGTAAAAGAAGAAAAAAGAATATCCAACACAAACGTACTGCCGGTAACAATACTTTCTGAAATAAATAGTTATGCACGCAGCTCATAAACTGTCATAATCCTGTACCTTACCGGTTGAAAACCATATTTCGATACGCTTATAGGAACGATTTATTCTTCGGACAATAGATGCAGCTTGCTGCCGTGCAGATTCTTCGGCAATGACATCGGGATGATATTTTTTCAATAAGTGTTTCCATGCTTTTTTACAATAGTCAAGCGGAACTCCCGGAAGCACTTGCAGAATGGCAAAATCTTCCGTTAAAGCATTGGGAACGGGTACACGTATCGGTTCAAGTTTTTGTTCAGGTTCTTTGTACGTCCTTTTTTTAGGAACACGCCGTTCTATTTTATTTCCGGCGCTTCGGTATTTACCCTGCCGGCCTTCTATCGCTTGTTCAAAGGGATCCTCATCCGTGCCAAGCCGATCACGCAGCAAACTGCCGAGGGTTTCGTAATAATCCGACATTATCGTATTTTCCTTTCTATAATATCGTCAAACACAGCGCCGGAACCTCCGGTAACATCTTTCTGCAAAACCGATCCGATAAAGTACCGTAAATACTCAGGGGACTCTCCAGCCGTTAAATTCTTTTCGGTTCGTAAAACGGCAATATCGCTGTTTTTTAGCACGGCGCCTTTCTGTAAATCTTTTATATAATGCAGCGAACGATTCGTTTTACCGTAATTATCTTTTTCCGCAGCAGCAAGTTTTTTTTCACCGTCACCGATAATGCGCTGTAGAAAATCTCTAGAATAGCCGTAACCCTGCGCTGCGTTAAAAATATCTTCATCGGACTTACCGGTTAATTCCCTTACAGTTTTTGACATCTGGAAAAACTGCGCGGGTTCCAACGCAACAGGATCATCAAGACCGGCATCGCTGCGGGAAAGACAAATATGCTTTTCAAGAATACAGGCGCCGCTCAATAACCCCGCTATCGGAACTGCAGCAGGATCAAGAGAATGATCACTGATACCGACAGGACTGTTAAACAACATCGACAAGGATTGCAGCACCGCCGTATTATAATCCGTTTCCGGCGCAGGATAGGCCGTTACACAATGAAGCAACGCCCGCATATCGGCAGGTAACCCGTTGCTTTCCAAACAGCTTATAGCACGTTCAATATCTCCAAGCCGAGAGACACCGGTCGAAAGAATAACCGGCAGTCCGAATGAAGCAACACGCTCAAGCAGCGGAAAATGATTGAGTTCCGGCGACGCAATTTTTATAAAAGCCGGATGAAGCTGCCGCAATTCATTGGCAGAACGAAGCCCGAATGCCGAAGCGGAAAAAAGCATTCCAAGCTTATGTGCGTACTGTGCCAATTCACCGTAAAAATCAATACTGCACTCCAGCTCTCTGAAGCGTTCATAGAGAGGAATCCTTCCGGTCGGTAAATTCACAAAACCGGTATCGGGATGCAAAATTTCATCTGCATACACAATCTGAAATTTAACCGCGTCTGCTCCGCTTTCTTTAGCAGCCGCTACCAATTCTTTCGCCTTCTGCAAGCTGCCGTTATGCCCTGTTCCAATCTCCGCAATAATCAACACGTGCTCTTGCGATGAAAATATGTTTTTTCCTACCGTAAACGCTTTTATCATACTGAGCTTAGTATAGTAAAAACCGCCAATTCTGTATATCTCAAAAAATTTTCAGTAGCAGAGCTTTTCAGTCAAACTATTTCGGTAATCAATTCCTCATTTTCTCCACTGTTCATAACCTCTGCATAATCGATGTAAAACTTGTTTATAAGACCTATTCTACTGTGTATATCTTTTTCAGCTGTGCATAATAATACAAATTGTGAACAATTCAAACATCATTATTCAAACGCTAACTAACGACTAAACAATGCTTTAACCTAAATATCAAGAAATTCACAGTGCCTACTATTACTATTACTAAATTTATATTATAATAAAGATAACCTCTTTTTAGGAGAAATCATGAAATTTACATTTACTAAAGAAGTTTTACTAAAAGAAATGGCTATTGCTCAAGAAATCATTTCAAATAAAACAGCAATATCCATACTATCAAACGTCCTGCTCATAGCAAAGGAAGGCAGCTTAACAATCCGTGCAACCGATATAAAAGTAGCCTTTGAAACAAAAATTCCCGTCGATATTGCCGAAGAAGGTGCAACAACCGTATTCTGTGATAAATTTACCAGCATTATCGCTTCAATGCCTTCAGGCGAAATAGAAGCGGAGCAAAAAGACCAAAAACTCATTATCCGTTCCATCAGCAAAAAAGCGAAATTCTCTCTTAAAACTATATCAGATAACGACTTTCCTCCCTTTACCGATTCTTCAAATACTCAGTTCTTTGAAGTTCCCGCAAAAGAATTTAAAGAAATGATAACTCAAACGATTTTCGCTGTTTCCGATGATGAAACTCGTTACTTTATGAACGGTGTCTACATGGAAAAGAAAGAAAATAATCTGATTTTTGCAGCTACCGATGGCAGAAGATTGGCATTTATTCAACATGATTTCGGAATTGCTTTACCTGACTTCAAAGGAAGCATTATTCCTCCTAAAATTCTTTCTATTGTGCAACGTCGATCTTCGGAAGAAGGTATGATTTCTATCGGAATAAGCGAAAAAAATATATTCTTCCGCTTCAATGCTTATAACTTCTCCTCAGTTCTAATAGACGGTCAATTCCCGAACTATGAACGAGTTATTCCCGAATCTCAAGAACATTATTTTGAAGCCCAATGTGATGATTTCTTACAGGCTTTAAAAAGAGTTGCCTTACTTGTAGAACAAAAATCAAAACGGATATTCTTAAAAATTTCTGCCGGTACGCTCTCCATTACGTCAAATGAAAATGAACTTGGAACAGCAAACGAAGAAATTCCCTGTAAATATGAAGGTGAAGAAATAACCATCGCCTTAAACTATATGTATCTTGAAGAACCCCTTAAAGTACTCGGTTCGGAAAATATCCGTATAGAATTTACCGATCCGATGCGTGCAATCACGTTACGGCCGGAAACAGATACTCATTTCTTCCATATCATTATGCCGATGCAAATGGAGTAGTATTTGTGCCGTTTTTGTCGATCTCTCCTTATAACTTCAGGAACCTTGAGGACAAGGCAATTGATCTCTCCGCTCCTGAAGTTTTTTTAGTCGGTCAAAATGGGCAAGGTAAAACAAACCTACTGGAAGCGTTATACCTTGCCGCTTATGGAAATTCCTTTAGAACCAGAAACGAAGCGGAAATATATAAAAAAAATACGAATGAATATAGTATCCGTGTCTTATTTAAAGAAAATGAAGAACGGAGTCATAGAATATCAATTGTTTCAAAAGATAAAAAAAAAATCATAGAAAAAAACTTAAAGAAAATTCACGATAGAAAAGATTTCATTTCAACTATTCCTTGTATTCTTTTTTGCCATGATGACTTGGATTTTGCAACAGGAGCGCCGGAACGCCGCCGTTTTTTTATCGATCAATCTCTTTCTCTGTATGATTCGTCATATATCGATATTCTACGTAACTTTACAAAATTACTAAAATCGCGAAATCTTGTATTAAAAGAAAAAAAGAGCGAAATACTGGATGTTATTGACGCGCAGCTCATTCCTATAGGCATACAAATTATAGAAAAGCGTCGTGCACTTATTGAATCGTTCAATAAAATATTCTCTTCGTTATATGAAAATATCGGTGGGATAGATTCCGTGATGATCGATTACAGTCCTTCATGGAAATCGACGAATTTTGATGAAGTGTTAATCTCATTAATAGAAAAACGGCAGCTCGATTTTACCATGAATACCAGTATGTCAGGGCCTCATCGCGATAAGATACGCTTTATCCGTAATAAAAAGCCTTTTGTACAAACCGCTTCTATGGGGCAGCAACGCTTACTTTCTCTTGTCTTGAGAGCGGCTCAGGCATATTTTTATACGGAAAAGACGAACCGGTTACCCGTATTGCTGATGGATGATGTTCTTTTGGAACTTGATCCTGAAAAACGGAAAAATTTTACCGAGCATTTACCTCGTTATGACCAGCTTATCTGTACATTCCTTCCGGGTGAACCGTATCAAAACTACATACGCGACAAAAGCCGTGTGTATATTGTTTCCGAGGGCAGCTTCCGTGCAGAATGACGTAAAAAAGCTTTCAGAGTTGATTATGAACTATCTTGATAAGGTAGGGCTTTTTGAACAATCAAAAGTACTGGAAGTATATTCATCATGGGCGTCTATTGTCGGAGAAAAACAAGCGGCTCATTCCAAGCTAATCGATATAAAACACCAAATAGCTGTTATTGAAGTTGATCACCCCGGTTGGAGTCAACAGATTTTATTAAACAAGAAATATATTTTGCGCAACTTTCAAAAAAGATATCCTCAGCTGGAAGTTAAGAATATTTCGGTTATTGTTTCATCGCATTACGAGACTTCCCATCAGTTTGGAAATACCGAAAATAGCGGTAAAGCGGTTCCTGATAAGCAAAAAGCAACTGAAAAAGCTGCTGCACTCTCAATACAGCAAAAAATATCACTAGAAACTGATAATGCTACAAAAACGGAATTACCACAAGAAGTACAAAAGGCATTTGAAAGATTGAGGATGTCTATTAGCGAAAGAGATTAGAATAGAAAACAGCGGATGAGGGGAGTCGAACCCCCGTCACGAGCTTGGGAAGCTCGGGTAATAGCCGTTATACGACATCCGCAGAACTTTTAGACAATATCACCTATTAGTATAGTACGTCAAGACGACGCAAAGCGAATAAATGAATACCGATTAGTTTACAATCTAATCGGTATTAGATAGGTTTTTATTTTTTACCCGGAATTCGGTATCTTAAACCAATACCGAAGCGGGTGGCATACCATACATAAGTGTGTATCGTATCATCATAATAATCCTGATGGAAATAAACGGAAATACCGACCGGAGCCCAATCAATAAAAAGGTTAAAATCAGGAATATTACCGAAATTTAATTCCCACCTAACCGGTAATAAAAGATATATTGACCCACCTTTGTAGGTTCCCCCGTAATATGGTGCGGTATAGAAGTCAAAACTACCTCCAATAACCGGACCTAACGATAATGGACAATGTTGATTGCCAAGACCTGATAATACCGGATCAAATACGGTAAAAAGAGCTCCAAGTTGAAGATCAATGTGATTCCAACTAAAAAGACCGCTATAACCGGCAACTAAATCTAATTCCACTAAATCATTAAATTCATGTGAATAAGATAGACCGAACGGTGAACCAATGTATCCACCTATTTTATCCTTTCCTCCATTACCATTACCGCCGCCGGTACCCTTTGCTGCAGCAAAGGTGAATGAGCTTGCTAAAATTGCAAACATACTAATAAAAAGCAGCTTTTTCATATATCCTCCTACTACTCTTAGTACATATTTCTTTTAGATTATCGTCTCTTTCTCGAAATGTCAAGCAAAAGAAGAGAGATAGTATTCCCCCTTGCCTAAGCGGAACTTTTCAAAAATTATTAAGCTAAATCTTTTTACAATAACGATTTATATTTTTACTGTTATAATTAAATTTAAGAAAACTATGCTAGAAGAAATATTGAAGTATTAATTTGAAAAATAATATATGCGTATTGTGAGGTGTGTATATGAGAACTAATATCGTGTTAAACGATGCGCTTGTATCTGAAGCTTTTAAATATTCTGTAAATATTCATATAAAAAAGAATTAGTCGAAGGTGGTTTACACGAATATATTCAAAATCAGAAAATCAACATACCCCGACGCTTGCGTCGGGGTACAATGCTCAATGTTTCGCATTGTATGTTCTATAAGGTGGTTGCAGTCGGCTTTAATACCCTTTGTTACGACGCAAGCGTCGGGGTATTAAACCCTCCGCACGAATAAAAGATATTAGAGATTTGAAAGGTAAAATAGCTTTTTATGAAAATTATAATTATAAAGAAATGCGGATAGGAAAACGATTTATATTTACTGCATGATGACAACGATTTCATAAATATGGCAATGATAATTAACAACTCCGACTTAGAGCATCGGGGTATTAAACGAATAAAAGAATTAAAATTATAAGAATAGAGGTTTTCTTATAATCTCTTATAAAATGTTTCACGTGAAACATTCAAGGAAAGCTGTTTTTGAAATTTATAAAAATAAACAAACTTGATACAAAGCTGTACAGTAGTGGCTGGTTTTAATCCTCTTTATAAATAAACTATTTTTAAACAACTGAAAATCATTACAATGATATAATCTTTATATTCTATTTTGAATACTTAATACTTTCAAAATAAAAAAGCCCTTCAAATATTCGAAGGGCTTTTCGTTAAGATTTCAGTTAAACTTAAAGTTCTTAGAAATAACTATGAATTGATACGTTCTTGGTATTCATTTGATTCGGTGTTGACCAGTATTTTTTCGCCTTGTTTAATAAAGAGCGGAACACGAACAACAAGGCCGGTTTCAGTGGTGATAGGCTTTGTTGCTCCTGACACGGTATCTCCCTTTACATAGTTTTCGCTTTCTGCAACTTCAAACACCATTTTTGCAGGAATTTTTACATCGATAGGGTTGCCTTCCCAAATAAGGATTTCGTATTCATCACCTTCCCGCAGATAATATTTTTTATCGTTGATAATATCTGAAGGAACTGATATCTGATCATAGCTTTCCGTATCCATAAAAAGATAGTTTTCTCCATCTTCATACTGATACTGTCCTTTATGAGTATCTACTGTTGCATCTTCTACAGTGTCGGCTGTTTTAATAGTTTGGGTTAAAACAGCTCCGTCTTTTAAATTCTTCATCTTAACACGAGCAAATGCAGCTCCCTTTCCGGGATTTACAAATTCCCGTTCGACTACCAAATACGGACTACCTTTGTGTAATAATACTGTGCCTTTTGCAATATCGCCGCCTCTAATCATATTTCACCTCATATAAAATAAATTAGTATTTCAAAAATTGCGTGAAGGAAAGTTCAAAAAGTGATAATTTAAAAGGGTTTTCTTTTCTGAACTGTCTGAAATTTTATAAATCGTTATTGTATAATGATTTATTTAATAAACAGACTTGTTTCACAAATAATCTTTTTGAATATACCGAATGAAAAATCATATCAGTTTTTTTTAACTTATACAAGATTGGGATAAAGTTTATCAATTAGATTGAGATTAGCATACAATAAGCATCCCAAACAATGGAATGCAGTTTCAAGGGCAGTTCCTCACTAAAACATAAACAAAGGAATGTTTATTGCCATTGTATCTCCTATAAAAACTTTGTGTTTTTTGAAATTTCCGGGGAAACCTTTTCCGTCATAATTACTGAAGCCGAACGGCTCTTTCGGTATGCCTATTGCATTTGTGTTTAATTTTCCATCGTTGTTGACATCATGGTAAACGCAAAAAGCATAATCGCCGGATTCCAGCGGTATATGATAAACTGCTTTTTCTCCATTTGCCGCTAGTTTGACAGTTCGGTATGGAAGCCGTTTATTAAAACTTTCAGCCGAATTATGAATACTGATAACAATCGTTCCAGAATTTTCTTTTATGCCGGTTATAACGATTTCTACATCATGAAGCGCTTCGTTCTGCGTCGTTTGGGAATACACCAAACCGAGAAGCGTCATACAAAAAAATACGGTAAATATTTTTTTCATATTGTTCCTTCCTTTACATAGTTTTTAAAGAGGCACTGTTCAAATACGTCCGTACCTATAAGCGTGATCGCCTTTGCGGGACAATTGTTTATGCAGCGGTAACATATCGTGCAGTTTCCGGGATAAAACACGGCTTTTTTGTTTTTAATATGCAATGATTTTGAAGGGCAATTTGCCGCGCATGTTCCGCAGCCGATGCAGCGTTTCGCTCGGATATTAAGCCGTTCGCTCAGTTTTTTGGCATGCTGTTTAAACCACAGACGTTGTCCGAACAAACCTACAATTCTGTGTAAAAATGATAAACCGTCTTTCGGATATATTCCTTGTTTTATACCTTCCGCCGTTTGTACAATCTTTTTTTTCGCCGCCGATATGAGCGCGATATTTTCATCGGGCTTTTTTTTCAACAGTTTTACATCGGCAATGCAGTCCGGCATGTGTATGTGTAGGCCGCCCGTAACGGAAGCTCCGCATTTTCGAAGTAGCCGAGCCGCAAGTCCTGCTCCGTCTCCGCTGAAAAGTCCCATTGTCGTAATAACAAAAACGCGCTTTCCGCAAAACATATCGGCATGTTCTAAAATAAATGTTTTTACAATACGCGGAATGTCGCTAAAATAAATAGGGTACCCGAGCGCGATTTCATCCGATATGCGTAAAACATCAAGAGCTTCAGTTGCTTCTATGCTGACAGCTTTGCCGCCGGTCGTTTTTGTCAATACTTCCATGCAGTATTTTGTATTGCCCGTTCCGCTAAAATAAATTCCGTTCATATACTATGCTCCATTATTTTAAAAAGGACGGTTCAAGCAAATCCATAAAATCGGTGATTTTTTCTTTCCAGTTTTTGTCGTAGTGGACATTTTTCATTGTCGCTAACGCAGTAAGGCCGTGTATAAAAGCCCATATCGTTATTACAATGTCGTTTTGCTTTTCCTTCGGATATTGATTTTGCTTGAGTAATGAAAGAACACTGTTTTTATACAGAATAAAAGGACTATAATTTTCCTCATCTGGTATAGATAACGTTAAATCCACCTTTATATCGGATTTGGAATATAAAAACTGAAAATAGGCGGGATTTTCAATAAAAAAAGAAACATAGGCTATACCTAGATTTTTTAACAATCCGGCAGTATCTTTATTTTCACTGATAGCCGTTTCGAGTGCTTTTGAAAAACGCTTGGTGATATGCAGCTGCATTGCATTAAGTAATTCTTCTTTGTTGTGAAAATGACTGTAGGGAGCAGCATGGCTGACTTTGCAAGCTGCGGCAGCTTTTCTTAGCGAAAAAGATTGCAAGCCTTCGGTATTGACGATTTCGATACCCTTTTCAATTAATAGATTTTTTAGATCCTTGCGATGATACGGCAGATTCGATTCACACATAAACACCTTCCTCTCTAATCTTGACATTGTTAAGATGATAGCTAAAAATCTTTACAATGTCAAGATTAGAGCATCAATATTGAAGAGATATCTGATAAATTGTTCCTGAAATTCGCTATCCTCCATAGGCAGAATAGACTTTCATCCCTCTTTTCCACACCATTGTACACGATATACCAAGGATTGTTATCCAGCCGAATGCTTTGCATAAAGAAAAGAGAGCGGAATGCATCGGCATATCATCGAGTAAAAGACTTACCGGAATATGAGAGATAAAGGCAAAGGGGAGGTTTTTTAAAAAGGTAAATACGGATTTTGGTAAAAGGACGAGCGGGAAAATAATACCGGCGGAAATATTTTTAAGTACCCGTATTGAGGTATACAGTGAAGAAACTCGAGAAAAATAAAAACTATAGAGCGCTATCAAAAAATCAATTAAAAAGTTGATAAGATACCCTGTAACTAAAAAAGCTGCAAAAAAGACAATCTTCCATACGGACAACATAAATATAAAATATCTGTGCAGCACAAAATATAAAACCGTAATCGGAAGGGCATTCATAGCAATAAAAACAAAACGATACGGTAAATCGACGGCAAGTTGATACAATGTATAGTTATACGGTTTTATCAGATACTGATTGAGAGAACCGAGTCTTATATCATCTGAAATTTTGAATACGGAAGTTGTCGAAGTAATATTGTATGTAATTAACGTTAAAAAGTAATACGACACTATTCCGCTTGCTTCAAGAGGAATGGTGCTGCTCTGAGCAGTAACGGCAAGCCACAATAAGACATTAACGGTAAAAGGAACGAGCGAAAACAAAAATCCTGAAATAAAATTAGCTCTGTATTCCAATTGATTTGCTAAGCTTATCTTAAAAATTTTATAATAAGTATTCATAATTTTTTCCTATAGTGAATTAAAAATAGTGGCATAAAAAATCACTCATCTGCTTTGTACAATTTTCTGATAACGTCTTCCATGGATATATTTTCAATGGTAATATCGCTTAAATCTTCAATAAACTCATTGGAAATATTTTTTAGTATATCTAAACTTTCAGTTGAATCCGCAGAAATTTTTACCGTATCGTCAGCTGTTTTTTCTGCAGTGCCGATTCCTTTTTGTTGAAGCATAGTTATTATTTTTTCAGCTGCCGGAAATTTTAATTTGAGGATAAAATATTTTTGATTGAGAAAGGTGTTTTTAAAATTAATAAAAGAATCCGAGTATATCTTTTCTCCGTTATTTATTAAAATCAATTCGCTGCAAAGAGAAACAATATCGTTAAAATTATGACTTGTTAATATAAGCGTCGCATGATACGTACTGCAATAGTGCTTTAAAAAATCCCGTATGTTGTATTGCGTAATGACATCAAGGCCTATTGTAGGTTCATCAAGGAAAATGAGTTTCGGTTTATGAATTAAAGCCGCTATCAATTCCATCTTCATCCGTTCCCCCAACGACAGCCGCCTCACCTGAACATTTACCTGTTTTTCTACACCGAGTATTTCAATCATTGTATGCAGCGTTTTTTGATAGTCGGTATTTTCAATTTCATAAATTGTTTTATTAAGTTCAAAAGAATCAATGGCAGGTAGATCCCACCAAAGTTGACTCTTGTTTCCCATCACCATCGAAATTTGCCGCAGATACTCTTTTTTCTTTTCAAAGGGATTATAATGCAAGACATTCAGATTTCCTGTCGTCGGAAGTATTACACCGGATAGCATTTTGAGGGTCGTCGTTTTTCCTGCGCCGTTTAAACCGATTAACCCCGTTATCGAGCCCTGAGTAATTTGAAAAGAAAGATTTTTTACCGCAGGCTTATACAATTTTTCACGTTTAAACAAGTTTTTAATACTGCCTTTCAACCCTGCCTCTTTTTTATAATACGTATAACTTTTGCAAATATTTTCTGCAACAATAATCTTCTCGCTTCTAACTACCCGATCCGACATAACGCTTTACTCCTTTTTTAAAAATAAAATTTGATAATAACAAAAATAGTACATTTAAGATAAAAGCATAGAAAATAGCGCGTACAGATAATTGTTTAACGATGAACAGAACAGGGAAATTAAAGCAAACAAACAAGGGAATAACAAAGGTTAGAATTTTTTGAATCACTTTCGGATATATCTGCATCGGTTTATTTCCAATAGTAATTAATTCCGAGCCTATCCCCATAACAATATCCATCCGCATAAACCAAAAAGCAAGGCTCATCAATATAAACATAATCGAATAAATTAGAAAAAAGCCATTCAGTGAAAGCAGAATATACATCACTCCTTTTAACGGTGTGATAGGGATATTCAATTGTATAAGGCAATATATCAAACCAATAGTGTTGATGGCGATGTTTTTTATTTGCGGAATGTCGAATGCATGGCATGAAATATTAAAGCGCGGATTTAACGGTTTTAATAATATAAAATCCAAGGTGCCGGTATTGATCATTTCGGGCAGTCTTTTTAATCCCGGTACTATCGCAAAAGTAAACACAGAATCCGTCAATCCGCCCTGAAAAGTCAACATCAGCATTTGATATTTATCCCACCCGTTTATCGTGTTGGTATGAATAAAAATTGTGTCTATAAAAATGATATACATAAAAAGCCATACAAGCTCAAAGGTGCCGCCGCTTATAAAATCAAACTTATATTCCAGTAGGTTCATAAGGGAACCTTTAAAATAGGCTTTTAATAGTAGAAGGTATCTTTTCATCATGCTGTACGTTCTTTCCGGAAGAAGCCGGCTTAAAATAAATTGCAACGAATACTATCACAGCACAGCGACAGCTATATGTCGTAATTGGATAAAAAAGTTTGAGAAATTCTTCAGTAAGGGAAATTTCTGTTATGGAGAATACTGCAAAGTGTGTTATAATCAACATACCCCGACGCTTGCGTCGAGGTATGTTGTTCTCAAAAGGTGGTTGCAGTCGGCTTTAATACCCTTTGTTACGGCGCAAGCGTCGGGGTATTAAACCCTCCGCACGAATAAACATAAGATATTACGGAGAAAAACTATGTTTAATATGAAAAAGAACATCACATTGATTATGCTAAGCATTGCACTTTTTACGGGCTTTAATTCTCTGCTTTTTGCAGAAAAAAATAAGGAGAATTCTATGTCCTATGTAGGAAAATGGGTATTTCATTCAATTATGAGTATGGATGAAAGCGGCAGAACTACGTTCCTTAATGCCGAGGAGTATCTAAACACGTTGCCTGATTTCATCGATAAAAATAATACAGCTGCAGTCGAAGAAGAACGACGCGAGAGAAAGACTAGGATAAACTCTGTGTTGGAAATTTGTGAAGACGGTATGATTTATATGCTTATGTCGATTCCTGATAATGTACCTCAAGAAAAAATTGATAAAGCCGTCGAAGCGGAGGTAATCACGCTCCGTCATGGAATGATGATGCTTGGTAAACCTCAGCCTTGGGAAGACAGGAACGGTGAGTTATGGGTACAAATCGGAACGGTTGATTTTTTTGACGGTCAAGGCCAAAAACCTAATTGGGAAAAATGTGTTATCGAAAACGGTCTATTGACATTTGTTACGACCCGTTACAAAAAAGCCGAGTAATCAGGCTTGCAATATGGAGTTAACACAATATGAATAGAAAAATTGTATCGATTATTTTCACTCTTGCCGTTTTAACTGCAGGAGCTTCCGCTCTTTTTGCAGAGGAACCTGTAACGATCAAAACGCTCTTTAAACTCTTACCTGAAAAAGCATTAAAGCCTGTTTTTGATAATTTTAACTTGGATACGGCAAACAGGGATTCGTACATTGAGGTCTGCGATGAGAAAAACCGGTATTTGAGCCTTAAAAGCAAGTACGGTTTCGAAATGTGTTATTGGGATGTAAAAGGCGATAAAAAACTTATTTTGGTAAGTTACGACGGTGCCGACTCTGAAGTCTTTTATCTTTACAATAAAGGCAAAATTTCCGAAACGAACGATTTCGGCATAAAAACAATAAAAGAACAGATCAAAAAAAGCCCTGCATTTCAAGGTATGAATGATTTGATACGTTTTTATCCGCTGCGGGACAACACTTCGCTTGCGGTAATGATAAACCAACTTGATTGTATGATTTTTAAGTGGAAAAATGAAAAATTTGTTCGCATTAGCGACTATGTACTAAAAGAAACCGATGATGAAGCAGATGTTTACAGTATATTATTGAGCGGTTTTGTAAACGCTCTTAATGCCCATGATGCGACTTCTTGTTTGCAGTATATTAAACCTGAATATATCGCATTCCAATGTATGGATATGTTCCAAGGACGGGCTGAACAATTCATTTGTAAACTTATTGCAGGACAAACTGAAAACATTGGCTACATTACACCGAATAGGCTGGAGGATATAAAAAAGGCAACCTACAGCTTAAATCCTAATGCACCCGATAGCAAACCTGAGTTTATGATTATTATTGAACTTATCGGCGGGCGTACCTACACCTATTTTCCCAAGGTTGAAAATATTGAAGAAGCTGAAATATATGGGCTGCCAATTCAATATCTTTATCTTGTCGGAGCGATGGAATAAAAAAGGAACAGCTATATGTCGTAATTGGATAAAAAACTTTTTGCTGTTTTTACAAGTTCCGTTTGATAATCTTTAGGAGATACGACGGTAACTGCATTCCCGAAGCTGAGGAGTAAGGCCTTCCACAACCGTTCTTTTGCAGGAACACGGATATGGGTTTTATATTTTTGAGACGGCAGTGTTTCGATAACGGAGTCGGGAAAATACTCTTCGATGAGGGGAATTTCCGCTTCGGAAAAAACGATTTCTATATCAATGCAGGTCTTGTAATACGCAAGTTCAGCTTCTCTCATCCTCTGCTGTATATCGCCATGATTTGCAGCGGCAGTTTCTTTTGAGATGGCAAGCGTTTGAATCCGTGCAACTTTAAAAGTTCGATACTCTTTTGTTTCTTTAAGGTATGTAAACAAATACCACGCATACCATTTGTAATGAATGGCAAGCGGTTCCGCACAAATATGCGAACTTTTTCCTTCTGAATTACGGTAATCGAATACGATATACTTTTTATCACTTATCGCTTTTTCCAACAGTAGATTGAAATCTTGTACTTTTTTATTTTCTTTTGTAACGCTAAAATCCCAAAAGACTTTTTGCCCGTCTCCTTTTTCAATAATTGCATTGTATTTTTTGATTAAAGAATTTAAGCTCTCGTTTGTGTATGACGTTGCAAGGCTTTCCAACGCATTGGCAATGATTTGCTGTTCGCTGTTTTTGACGGTGAGGTTCTTTATTTTATAATGTTCTAAAACGGCATAACCGCCGTACTTTCCGCCTAATGTATATACCGGTATACCGGCTTCGGCGATACTCGCCATATCGCGCTGAATAGTCCTCACCGATACCTTAAAATACTCGGCTAAGTATTTTGCAGAGACTTTTTCATGATTTAATAAATAGATAATTATTTCAAGAAGTCGTTCCAGTTTCATAGATAAAATTTCAATCGACATCCTCTGCGCGGAGCCTTTGTCAAAACCATACATCCGTGTATAGTTTTGACTGCGATGTTGTTGATATGCCAAAACACCGCTACTGCATGGAGCCACCGCCATCCGTGGCGGTAGAAAAACGGTGGTATAAAATCCTCCGTACGAATCAACAACCCCGACGCAAGCGTCGGGGTATTAAACCCTCCGCACGAATAAAACCGTGCTTATTACCAAATCAATCTCAGCGCTGCAATTATTCCTATTATAATTATAACAACAGCGACGGCTAATTTTCGGCGTGTGCGGTATTCTTGCTCGGTTTTTGAGTTCCGTTTAAGAACGTATCGATCAAAGAGGACGATTGCTGCTATTCCAAGGATAATTAAGATGATAAATCCTATAAGACCATAGCCGGTTTTATCGGAATATCCTATAAGGATATCCGAGCCTGAGCCATCGCCGATAAATATATCTCTTTTCAACTTTAGAAGAATTGCAATAAAAGATATAACGAGGAGGAATAAGAAGATCAGCACAGTAAAAAAGTATTGCCGGTATAACGGATCGTTTTTTGTCTTCATATTTAAAAAGGTTTTGACGGCAATTGAGCCGAGAACGGTAAGCGCAAGGGCATATATAATACAAACAATAATAAGCTGCATTTTTTCTCCATTTCTACTGCAAAACATTGACTTTTTTAGTCATTGTTAGTATCGTCATAAAACCTAATTTTATTATTTATGGATGTGAAAAATGAACAAAAAGATTCTATCTATTATTGCTGCGGCACTTCTTGTGTTTTCTTTTACAGTAAGCTGTAAAAAACAACCGGCATCCGAGGCTGCTGCTCAAGCAGAAGGTGCCAACGCCGAAGAAACAAAAACAGAGAAAGAAAAAGAACTTCCTCCTCCGACGAAAAAAGAAATCGGCTATGCATTCGGCGTTATGATGGGCACATCGCTTAAAGACTTTAAGCTGGATGTTGATTATGGTGAATTGGTAAAAGGTTTAAAGGATGTCGAAAAAAATAAGGAAGTAGATATTACTGCCGCACAGAAGGTATTACAGCGGGCAAGTGAAGCTGCTTATAAGAAAGAAGCGGCAGAAAACTTGGCAAAAGAAACAGAATTTCTGGAAAAAAATGCAAAAAATGACGGTGTAAAGACAACCGAAAGCGGTTTGCAATATGAGGTTATGACCGAAGGAACCGGTGCTATTCCGCTTATTACTGATACGGTAAAAGTGCATTATAAAGGGACTTTGCTGGACGGTACGGTTTTTGACAGTTCCTACGACCGCGGAAATCCCGTTGAGTTTCCATTAAACGCAGTTATTCCCGGTTGGACGGAAGGTTTGCAGCTGATGAAAGTCGGTTCAAAATATAAGCTTTATATCCCCTCTAAGATTGCTTATGGAGAACGCGGTGTTCCGCAGGTTATCCCGCCGAATTCAACGTTAATTTTCGAAGTTGAACTATTGGAAATTCTCCCGCCGGAAGCAGAAAAATCGGCAGAATAAGCATAAAAAATGACAGAAAAGCCGCCCGATATCAGGTGTTATTTGGTATCGGGCGGCTTTTTTTATAACCTTTCCGTTAGCCTTTTAAAAATAGGTGAGGCATATCCAAGGCGCGAGAATAAATTAACCGCAAGCACGATAAAAAATGTACATCCTCGTTCATTTTATACCTGTGAGATTTGCATTTCGCAAATCTCATTTCTGATTAGAACCATCGCCATCCGTGGCGAAAATGATACGTTGAGGATTTATTGCAGTAGCGGAATGGATGCCTCTGGTTTAAACAGAAGCGATATTTTGACTGTGCCGAAACTCGCGGTGATGTCGAAAAAGTAACCAACTTTTGAGACATCACCATGCGACGAAGGAGATGTCCGCATATTTTTGAAAGGAAAGGTTTGACAAAGCTATACCGATGTTGGATACTTAAACTATGAACATTGCAAATTTTTTTACCGCAACAAGAATGGTTGCAGCCCCTCTTTTTATTTGTATCTATTATCTTCCTCATTATGTAGGCATATCGGAACAAACGGTAATGCTTATTCTTATACCGCTGTTTATTTATATGGAGTTTACCGATTTTTTAGATGGATACTACGCCCGTAAGTTGAAGCAAGTGAGCGATTTCGGTAAGTTATTCGACCCTTTTGCGGATGTATTTGCAAATCTGACGGTGTTGTTGGCGTTTATGCTGTCAGGTTATGTGCCGCTGCCTGTTTTTATCATTATTTTATATCGTGAGTTAAATATTTTATTTTTACGGATGCTTGCACGGGGCAACGGTATTACCATCAGTGCGAAAAAAGGCGGTAAGACTAAAACGGTATGTTATATCCTCGCCGAAGGTTTTACGCTGCTTATTGAACTGCTTATTGTATTTTCACTTGCAGAAAAATCCGTTACCGATATGATGATTATTATTAACAAAGGTATTTACTGGGTCGCAGCCTTATTGTCGATTGGCTCGTTTATTGACTACCTTGTATCATATAGGAAGAGTATCCGTGTCGTACACTAAAAGTTCTTGCATTCTCGCACAGTTCGCCCTATAATAATTTTTATATTGAGTTGCAAAATCGAATTACCGCAGCAACCTGTTGAAATAACGGAGCGGCTACCGCATCGTACGGCAAAAAAATGTCCTCAACCTATCAAAGATACACCTGTGGTACTTTTTTGCCGAGCTTTTTGTATCTATCTCCGCTATTTGCAAAAGACTGGCGGCAGGCTTTTATCCAAGAATTACAGTCTATTATTCTGCGGGGGACAGTTCGATACGTTTGCTATGCGCAAAGGGCTTGATACACCCATAACCGGCAATACAATCACTCGACACTCGACTAGTCTAACTTCTTTTCACAACAAGTAAAAAAGTACATTTATTTCCTCATTGATACATAAAACGCACAATCGGGCTTTTTTACCCATTTGTGCGTTTTTTCGTATATAGACGGTTTGTCCGCGCTTTTCGGCTGGTCATGTCCAAAAGAATTATTTAATACAAAGGATGTTTTGGAGAGCGGTACGCCCATTACCGGCAATAGTTTTGAGGTAAGCGACAACGGCAAGTATTCCGTGGGTGTTCAGGATAATGAGGGCAGAAGGGAAGTTAAAATTATTGAGATTACCAACATCGACAAAGAGCCGCCTGCAAAGGTTAAAAGCCTTTCTGCGGTCTACACTTCGGGAAAGATTATCGTAACATGGACGAATCCTACAGACAGTGATCTTGCCGGACTTACCTTGAGCTGGAAAAAAGGAGGCGGAGATGCAACGGATGTGCCGCTTACAAAAGACAAAACCGGCTATGAAATTTCCGGCATCCCTGCGGACGAAAGTACATACGCTATTACCGTTTCTGCAAAGGATGACGCCGGAAACGAAAGCGAACCGGCTTCGGTATCCGTTACCGCTTCGCTGGGGCCTTCCCTGACCGGCATCGAATTGAGCCGTACGCACCTTGTCTATAACGACACCGACCTCACGATAACGGCAACGCTTAAAGGAAACAATTTTGACCTTATCGCAAGTCAAAGCAACCCGACGGTAAAAGCCGGTATCTTTAAAGACAACGCTCTTCAAAGCACGCTGGTAGGCAGCCTTCAAAGCGCTACGGTAGATGCCCCGAACAATAAGGCAACGGTAATGCTTACCGCTCCGCACCTTTCTTCATACGAAGCGACTGTAGAAGGAGCAGTATACACGGTAAAGGTAAAACTGTGCGGAACATATCAAAGCGTAACCGAAACCTTTGTCATCTCCAAAGAAGCGCGTCTTACCACCCAGCCCAAATTGAGCGTAACACAGATAGCTTCAAGCGAGGTAACGTCTTCGAGTAAAACGCAAATCACGATCGAAGGCATCAATCTCGATATTGCAGGCGGCATCACCGTACAGCTCTATGACAGTAATGGAGCCGCTTACGGAAGCGCGGCGCCGATTGATACGTCGCATACGGGACGCGAGCTTACAACGCTTACGGCAGATATTCCCGTCCCATCGGAAGAAGGAGTGTTTACCGCGAAAGTGTTGTTCGGCGGAGTTATTCAAACATTATATTATGACGGTTCTTCCTACTATACAAATACCGTAACCCATCCGGCTATCCAAGTGTACGGCAGCCCGAAATTCACCTCGTTTACGATTCCCAATGCGGGTATTTCTAAAGAAGATGCCGCTGTAATGGCGGTCGTGAAGGGAGCGAATTTTAAAGCGCCGGGAATTAGTGCATCGGATTTTTCGGTAAGCTGCGCAACAGCTTTAATCACCGATAGCTCGGCGATTACGATTATAGACAATGCTACGCTGAAAGTGGGCCTTACCATACCGGGAACAGCGGACAACTACACGGTTACAGTAACTTGCGGAAGTGCAAGCATAGCAGGAACCTTTTCCGTCAAAGACTACACCGGCTGGACACCGGGGAAAATCGTGCTTGCGGATAAAACGCTTAAATCCAAAGATGAGTATACCGCGATAGACTCAAACAATCCTCCCGTCGCGATTATCTGCAGAGTGGACCGATATGGAGCAGCTCTGGGTATCGCCCTCCATAGAAGCCCGTCAGGTTTAAAATGGGCAAAGGATGGAAGTACCGGTTATAATACGATGTTTAAAGGTATAATCTGTACACCCCAAGGAAGCAATGCCTCAACGGAGACCTTTACCGGGGACATTGACGGAAGCGATAACTGGGATTATATATGCGGCATTGACCCTGAAGGGACGGTAAATGCAGCGGAAAACTATCCTGCCTTCCATTGGGTGAATCAGTATAATGCAGCGTATGCAGACAAGCTGGGCGGTACAAACTTTGCATGGTATATGCCCAGCCTTGCGGAGCTGTGCGGGGTGTATAGGAACCGTGAGGTAATCAATGAGAGCCTTGCAAAAATACACGGTCTGGAAAGCTCCTATGCCGATTCAAGTTTCGGTAACTCATGGTATTGGTCGTCGTCGCTGTTTGCTTCTCTCAATAGTAAGGACGCGTGGCTAGTCCATTTCTACAATGGCAGTGTGGACTTCAAGTACGTCAAGTTCAATTATAATCGTGTTTGTTGTCTGGCAGGTCTCTAACCGGTTAGGGGAAGACTTTTCTTTTTTTTCGATAAAAAGAAAAGTCTTCCCCTACGACCCCATCTAAAGAAAAACGGCGACTTAGGGCTCTGCCCTAAGAACCCGCTTACGAACCGCTCCGTATAGGGTGGGAACGATATAAAAGGAGTTTTTATGGCTATGGGTATTTGTTTGGACGAAGAGTTAAATGTTGCGTTAAAGTATATGTTTAGAAAAAAGCTGTTAGATGCAATCGCAAAGAACGACAAAGATTTGTTTAAAAACTGCGTAGAACAGATTGGAAAAGATTGGCATGTCAGCCGTACCGTCAAAAAGGTAGACCGACAGGTGTTTTATGAAGATATCTGGAGAAGCAGAGAAGATATCCTGTCAAATAAATATGAATGGAATAAATCAAAATATAATGCTTACAGCTACGAAAGCAAAATTTGCTTTTTAATTAATCCGCTGTATTATAAAGTCATTTATGATTCGCAAAATTCGGAAGCGCTTGCTCAGTATTATGAACGTATTGACCGATCGAAATGGCAAAAAAGTGTGGAACAATACTATAGTGAAACACTACACTTTGCTCCCCAAAAGGAATCGGATATAGACCGTATCTTTAGGGAAGATTTTAAGCTTTGGGCAAGCGGTAAAGAAAAAATCTGGCGCTTTATCGAGGATGGCAAAATTATCTATAAGCGGGGATTTACGGAGGAGGAAGCACAGAATAACTAAGCGTTATTGGTGTAGCGAATAAAACAGTAACGAATAGCCGGTCTTTGATGTGGCAAAATGGCAGAAAGCATTAAATGCTGTTATACTATTAGTATGAGCTTTCCACGCAGACTGCCGATTGGCGTACAGAGTTTTAAAGTATTACAGAATGACCATTATCTCTATGATAGATAAAACTGACTATCTTTTCCGATTAGTACAAGGCGGTCGTGTTTATTTTCTCAGCCGTCCGCGCCGTTTCGGTAAAAGTTTCTTTCTTTCAACCTTAGCAGCATATTTTCTCGGGCAAAAAGAGCTGTTCAAAGATCTCTCTATTGAAAAAGCGGAAGAGGAGCAAGCTGTACAAGAAAAGAGAACCGCTGTTTTTGTAAGATGCGTAATAATCCATTGCGATGGTATCTCCTTGGTAGTATTTTTGCTTAATCTATTTTGCCTAACCGGTTCCGCTTAGGCAAGGGGGATACCATCTCTCTTCTCTGTCCATCTATTTGCAAAAGTTCCCTTGATTTTTTCCCAATACGTGGTATAATTATACTAATAGGCCTAAGTGATTAGGTCATCTCTAAAAACTCGGTTAGATTTTTAGAGATGACCGACGAGTTTTTGTTTAAGTCTTTATGATATAATAACTTAAACAAAAATATCGCAAATTAAATCTAAGGAAAACCTCTAAAAACGGATTCGCAATCCGCGTTAGCGGATACGATAATTATTCCTTGCAGAACAAGCCGATAGGCTTGCAGTTTTTAGAGGTTCCCATTATTACAATGAAAGTAACGCGTATTTTTATTTTTGGTATTATATGTTTCGCTTCAGTATTCCTCGTTTTATGGTCGTCCGATAGCGGCAAAAATGACGCTTTCGACCATGGTGTGGGAGGCGGCACCTCTCTACCTGCTGAACTACCGGAAGAACATGAGGCGTCTTCTACTCCTCAGTCCTTGTATTATCGGGCATATTCGGTTAAACAAGGTGATATAGTTGGCACCATCGCTGCCGAATATGGGGTAAGTCAGGATGCGATTATCAGCCTTAATAAACTCAAAAATACGCGGACATTGCAAATCGGACAGATATTAAAGATTCCGTCGATAGACGGTATTTCCTATACGGTAAAAAAAGGCGATACGCCCGAAGCTATTGCCGATAAATACAAAATCTCCTTGGAAAAACTCGCAACAATAAATACGCTCACCGATAATACGATAGAAACAGCTTCCGTTATCTTTTTACCTGATGCCAAACTCGATTGGGCTACCTTGCAGGAAATCAACGGAGACCTTTTCCGAAGACCGCTGCATAGCAGTTATTATATCACTTCCCGTTACGGCTGGCGTGATAATCCGTTCCTGAACGGTCAGCGGAGTTTCCATAACGGTATGGATATGGCCGCTCCTAAGGGTACTGCCGTTTATGCGGCATTGAACGGACAAGTTATCGCGACCGGATACAGCACGGTATATGGAAATTATGTGATGATTCGCCATCATTCGGGATACCAGACGCTGTACGGACACCTTAATACGATCCTTACTTCCAAAGGTAGTTTTGTTTCCGTGTCTTCAAAGATTGGGACAGTTGGAAACACTGGAATGAGTACGGGGCCGCACCTTCATTTTACCGTTTATCGAAACGGAGCAACGCTTAACCCTGCCGGTCTATTAAATTAGCGTCACGCTATAAAACGATTGCAGCTTTCATAATAATTGACAGATGATCAATACAAAATCCCATAGAATCGGTTTTTATATTCTCATAGCCGTTGCCGTAGCGGCCGGTTGGATTGTCGCTTCGGGTATTGCGCTGTATATCCGCGGTGCGCAATTACTGACTATCCTGCCGGGGGAACAAGCTCGACAGGACGCAGCTTTCGGCGCAGATATAACCGCTGCTCGTGATTTCCTCGGAAATGAAGCTCGCAGATCTTTTCACACTCCTCCTTTATTACATCTTGCACCTTGTACGCAAGGTATTCCGCAACCGGCTGCAATAAGCGCTCGTTCCGCTGTTGTGATGGACGCTGCGAGCGGAGCTCTTTTATTCGAAAAAAATCCCGATCAAAGTATTCCTCCTGCCTCATTAACAAAATTGGTTGCGATGTACACCGTGATGCTGGCTGTTGAGCGGGGAGAAATCAGCCTGACTGACACTATTATGCCGCCTGCAGAATCGTGGGCGGTAAATATTCCGCCGGGGTCATCGCTAATGTTTTTAGGAAAAAATCAGCGAGTAACCGTTGAAGAGCTGATGAGGGGTATGGCGGTTGTTTCCGGTAATGACGCGGCGGTGGCGCTTGCAATTCATACGGCAGGCTCTGTGGAGACCTTTGTTCGGCAGATGAATGAAGCCGTCGCGGCGCTCGGCTTGCAAAATACACACTTTGAAGATGCAAACGGTTTGAGCGAATATAACCGCACAACCGCCCGTGATTTTGCCCGTTTTTGTGCAGTGTATGTACGAAAATATCCCGATCACCTTGCGCAGTTTCACTCGCTGCGAGAACTTAGCTATCCGCAGCCGCATAATATGCTGAAACCGCAAGCAATTATCCGTCAGCCGGCGACGAATACGCTGTTGGGTAAACTGGACGGCTGCGACGGCATTAAGACAGGGTTTATTTATGAGTCCGGTTTTAATATTGCGCTTACCGCACAGCGGAACGGTGTCCGGTTTATTGCGATTATTTTAGGCGGCGCCGGTAAAAGTATGGCGGAAGGGAAGGCGCTACGGGAAGAAAACGGTAGCACATTGATGGAGTGGGCGTTTGCTCACTTTTCCACAAGATATGCACAGAACTTTCCGTTGGATATACCAGCTATTCCCGTTGTCGGGGCAAAAGAACAGGCTAACAAAACGGCGCTGCTGCCGTTGCCGGATGATCCGGGCGGAAATAACGGGGCTTTTACCGTTCCGTTTTCCGATGCGAAGTCAGGCGAAACCGTACCGAATACCGCAGAAATTCATTCGCGTGTACTCGTGCCCGGTGCGCTCGCCGCTCCCATTGCAGCAGGACAAAAAATCGGAAAGGTGCAATTCTTTACGGAAGATGAGGGGAAACCGCTGGTGCTTGCCGAATTTCCGCTTATTGCAAACAAAACCCTTGAAAAAGGGAGCGTCCTCCGTTGGAAATATGATAATCTTGCATTAAAATTGCATCGCTTTTTAAATCGTCGGTAAGGTGGAAAACTTTTTATATTAGGCATCGCTAAAAAACTCAGTGTTGAGAGCTGCCTTATTTATTTTATAGATAATTTTAGGAATACATATTTTGAAATACTTTATTGAAACGTATGGATGTCAAATGAACTTTGCCGAATCTGCGGCATTGGAACAGCTCTTGCGGGAACGCGGCTGGGAGGCAGCCGAAGATATACAGCACTGCAATTTGCTGATTGTGAATACCTGTTCGGTGCGGATAACCGCCGAAACCCGCGTATTCGGGCGGCTCGGTCTTTTTTCTGCGATGAAAAAGAAGCAGAATTTTACGATTGTCTTAATGGGCTGTATGGCACAGCGGTTACATGATCAGATAAAGGAAAAATTCCCACTACTTGATTATGTCGTCGGGATGTTTGAACGGGATCAATTTACGGCAATCTTCGATGCGGTGGAAAGGGAAACGCTTTGGGCCGGCACAAAGGAAGGTATCGCTGAGCTGACAGCGCTTAACCCACAGTCCAGCAATGAACAGCGCTATCATTTTTCCAAATGTTCGTATACCGAAGGGGCTTTTCAAAGCTTTGTTCCGATTATGAACGGCTGTAATAATTTTTGTACGTATTGCATTGTGCCGTATATCCGCGGGAGGGAAATTTCCCGTCCGGTTGGAAGCATTTTGGATGAGATTCGGTTTTTAAGCGGAAAGAATGTACGGGAAATTACGCTGTTGGGGCAGAATGTTAATTCATATCACGGAGTTGACCCTGCCACGGGAGCAGCGGTGAGTTTTCCGTCTTTGCTTCGTGCGGTTTCAGCGACGTGTGCCGAACAGGACGTTATTAAATGGATACGCTTTATTTCAAGTCATCCGAAAGATTTATCGGATGAGTTGATTGAGGTAATGGCGACGGATCCGCGGATATGTAAATCGCTGCATTTACCGGTACAAAACGGCTCCAACGAAATTCTTGCGCGAATGAACCGACGGTATACTGTTGAGCAATACCTTACTATTGTTGAAAAGCTCCGTAAACGGATACCGGATATTGTACTGACAACCGATATTTTAATCGGGTTTCCGGGAGAAACACAGCCAGACTTTGAAAAAACGCTCGAGTTGATGAGGACGGTGCAGTTTGATTCGGCTTTTATGTATCATTATAACCCGCGTGAAGGGACAAAAGCATACGATTTCCCTGACCGGATTCCCGATGTCGAGCGGATTAACCGGCTGCAACAGGTTATCGATTTACAGCAACGTATTACCGATCTTAAAATGCAGCAACGGGTTGGTTCAACTGTTATGATGTTGGTTGAATCGCAGTCGAGAAATAATCCCGATGAATTGTTCGGACATACCGAACAGGGGGAGATGACTGTGCTTGCGGAAAAGTGTGATCCGAAACATATTGGACATTTTATGAAAGTTCAATTACAATCCATAAAAGGGAAAACGTTTAGGGCTGTCCCTGTCATGTAGGGATTCTACGGGAGGATATAATGCCGGGAAAGTTATTGTATTTTATTCTTGTAATACTGATGCTTGCGCTGTTTATGGGGTTTAATCTATCAAATCATTGTGATATTTCCGTAATTTTTTACGTATTCAAAGATGTGCCGATTTTTTTAAGTATGTTGTTTGCATTTTTGTTTGGGAATATTGCGGTTTTGCCCTTTCTTATCAGCAGTCGTCATAAAATGAAGAAGGCTGAAAAGCAAGCGGCTTTGTACCATGATGTTGAAAAAGTTGAATTAAAACCTGAAAAACGCCGTTGGTTCGGGAAAAAGAAACATTCCGAAGAGAACGGGACGGCAAAGCAGGATGTGTGATTTCTGTTCCGGATTCAGAAAAATATATTTTTCTTTTATTATTATCGTCGGAGCGATGATAATACATGCCGGTGTGGAAGGCTTTGCAGAATCGGCTTTACAGCCTAGTGTCCAGACTTTAGCGCAAAAAGCCTTTGCACAAAAGACAGATGCGGCTGTTCGGCAGGTCTTTGAAAAGAATTTGGCAACACTCCCGAATGCGCAGGCAAAAGTTCAAGCGCTGATGCTGTTGGCAGATTATGAACAGCATAACGGGAATTATTCCAATGCGGCGGACTGTTACCGGCGGGCGGCTGAGTTCGTTACTACCGATCAAAAGACTGCGCTTTTATTGGATGCGGTTCGTGTGTTGCTCTGCGGCGGCAGCATGGATTCTGCCCGTAGCCTGTTAAGTGAAATTGCTGCCGCGTTACCGGTGAGCGACGAAGATCCTTATTACCGGAGAGCCGCAGTGTATGACACGTGGAGACTGCTCGCCGAAGACAGGGCTGATCGGGCGGTACCGCTTATCACCGCCTATACGAAGAAAAAAGCTTTTTCGGAATATCATCCTGCATTGCTGTTTACACTCTGGTGGGTCAACGGTGATGAGGATGCAAAGCAGCGGCTGCTGAAAGAGTACCCTGCCGGTATGGAAGCGGCGGCCGTCAATGGAACCGTTACAGTGCAACCGTCAACTTTTTGGTACTTAATGCCGAGAAGCGGACTTGCTCAGCAACCGGCTGCCGGCAGTTCAGCTTCTAAAACAAGCACATCCTCTAAAGCAAGAACCTCATCGGAAACGACAAAAGCTTCAGTACAATCGAGCGCTGCATCAAAAGCAGAGGCAGCTTCTACTCAATCCTCAAAACCGGCAGCGGTTTCCGAAACACAGGCTAAGCCTTCCTATTATCAGCTTGGATTTTATAAGACAAAAAAATATGCGGAAGCGCTTGCCGCCGATTTGCAAAAAAAACATTTTACTCCCATTATAAAAGAAGAAACGCGTCCCAGCGGTACTGTTTATTTTGCCGTACTTGTTAAAGAGAACGCTGCCGGAGATATGGGGCTCCGGTTAAAGGATGCCGGATATGAAGCCTTTCCGATTTTCCCATAGATTTTTCCTTTGGCCGTTTGCTGTATCGGTTGTTATTTCGTATTTTCTGTTGATCCTTTTGGGATGCGCTTCTGCCTCTGCCCATAAATACGACAGCTTGTTGCCTACCGATACTGCCGAAATGATCGAAGCGGTATTTTCTGCCGATGCACAAATGCAAGCGGAACAGATATTTCCGATCCCGATGAAGGAATACGATGATTCTATTTTACCGAATAACTATCTTGCCTTTACCGCGTATAAAGGACAGGCTCGTATTTATTTTTGGGCGCATGGACTTGCTTCTTTTGATTTGTACATCAATAACCGAAAAATTCCGACAAAATCTCTTTGTACGGATAAACCGATGTGCTTTGATGCATCGCCGTATATTCAAAACGGTAGAAATATGCTCTATATTGCGGCGCTTACTCCTGCCGGAAACGGTACGGCACAAGAACAACCTTCATTACAGGTAAAGATACCCTACCCTGTTATTCTGCCGCTTTCCAATTCGCAGGAGGCTTTAAAAAAACAACAGAAAGATGCACCGTATTCAACCGAAACGCTTGAAATAGTGGATCAGCTGCTGACTGCAGAAATGGAGGTGGGGTTTCCCGGCGCTCAACTTGTCATTATTAAAGACGGCATGATGATTAAGAACAGCGCTTACGGCACCATCAGTAGGGTTGACAGCGCAGGCAATCCGCTTGACGAAGTGATTCCTGTAACGGAAAAGACTTTATTTGATCTTGCAAGCAATACAAAGATGTATGCAGTTAATTTTGCCGTTCAAAAACTGATTTCCGAACGGCGCCTTGCGCTCACTGATACCGTTCACCATTTTTTTCCGCAATTTGTTGATACTAAGAAAAGTAAAATAAAAGGCAAAGCCGATATTACGATCTTTGATCTTCTTACTCATCAATCGGGATTTCCCGCCGGAAGGGCGTATTCGCAGAAAATTAAGAAACTTAAAAATGTTTCAAAAAAAAGCTATCGTGAGCATACCTTTGACTTGATTATGGAAACTCCGTTTGTGTATCAACCTCGGACGACAATGATCTATTCGGATATCAACTATATGCTGCTTACCTATATTATCGAAAAGGTAACGGGGGTGGGGCTGGCGGAATATGTTGCCGACAATTTTTACCGCCCGCTTGGTTTGGATAGAAT